>JANXAX010000016.1:0-14641 GCA_025062175.1 Anaerolineae bacterium
GGTCGTTCGGCCAGGTTGAGCAGCTGAGCCGCGCGCGCGATGCCTTCCGGGTCCGCAGCGGTCAGCGTGGGCCGATAACCGGGCAGGTTGACCTCTTCAGGATAGACATACTCGGTCTCCGCTTGCTGGACATCTCGACAAATATCGACCAAGACGGGCCCGGGTCGTCCCGTACGCGCGATATAGAAGGCCTCTTTGAGCACTTGAGCCAGCTCACGCACGTCGGTCACGAGATAGTTGTGTTTGGTGATGGGCATGGTGACTCCGTGGATATCCGCTTCCTGAAACCCATCGCGCCCCAATAGCGTTGTCGGCACCTGACCAGTGATGGCTACCACGGGCGAGGAGTCCATATAGGCGGTTGCCAGACCGGTGGTCAGGTTCGTGGCGCCCGGCCCTGAGGTGGCCATACATACCCCGACGCGGCCAGTAGCCCGTCCGTAGCCATCGGCCATATGCGCCGCACCCTGTTCGTGCGTGACCAACACATGGCGGATCGGGTATTCATATTTGGCCAGCGCATCATAAATGGGCAGCGTGGCACCACCCGGCAGGCCAAACACCACCTCGACCCCTTCGCGCAACAAGCTCTCCCAGACAATTTGCGCGCCAGTTTTTCTCTCGGCCATTTTCGCATCTCCTTACAAGATATACAGAGCCCTATGTCCGGATACAAGCAGGCGCTCGACCCCATGGAATGGAACCACGCCGAGCGCCTATGCCCTTTGCCCAATTTTGACTTATACGGGTTTGAATGAGTCTTGCCTCTGATTCCCTCGCTAAACCGAAGGGGCCTCCCTGATCTGGGAGGCCCCTTGGTAGTCCAATCCTGTATCGCTCGGGTCGTAGCATCAACCTCCCAGCAGCATAGAAGCACTCGCAATAAGGAGTACTACAATAAGGATAATGCTGCTGGTGGTCAGAACGTTCAACCCTTTCACACGCACACTCCCTCTTGTAGAAACAACCTTATATTAGCATAGAGCTCCCTTTTTGTCAAATCTCAGCGATGAGGGGCAAGATCTCTAGAAATATGTGAGATTCACAGCGTCGCATACACCTCGGGTCGCTGCAGCTGGAGCACGGGTATCTCCTTTCGCCGCCTTTGCACCAACGTGCGCTCCACACGGGCGATGAGCACACATTCACCCTCCTCGGGCGCGGCGGCCAATATCTCTCCCCAAGGTCCAATGATCATGCTATTGCCGTAGTGCGGGCGCCCGGCGGCGTCACGACCACACTGTCCTGCTGCCAAAACATATGCGTGATTCTCGATGGCCCGGGCGCGCAGCAAAATCTCCCAGTGCTGAGCACGGCCCGTCACGCGCATAAAGGCGGCCGGAACAGCAAAAGCTTCCGCCCCCGCTAGGGCCATGCGCCGGTACATCTCCGGGAAGCGCAGGTCGAAGCAGATCGAAAGTCCCAACACCAGCTCAGGCAATTGTGCCAGACACAAGGCATCACCCGGCAAGATCACCTGCGATTCACGTTCGTTGAGCGAACCGGACAGGGTCGCATCGAATAAATGTACTTTGCGATAGACGGCGATCAAAGCGCCCTGAGGATCCAACACGCAACTGGTATTATAGAAGCGGCCATTCACTGGAGAACGCTCGATCAAGCTGCCAGTGTGTAGGTAGATCCCATATTGCCGGGCACACGCAGCCAGCGCCTCTGTAGTGGGACCAGGGACCGTCTCGGCCGCCTCGGCGAACCGCTCAAGCGCGCCCAAGAACGTCACATATTCCGGCAGCACCACTAATTCGGCTCCACGGCGTGCCGCCTGTTCGATCAACTGCAACGCGCGCGCCAGATTCGCATCACGTTCGCCTGCCACGCGCATCTGCACGACTGCGACGCGCATAAGCAACTACACCCCCTTTCTGTCAGAGATAACACAGCCAGACGTAGACGCTGGAAAGCACCAGAGACATCGTAGTCGTGATCGCGCCGCAGCGCATAAAGTGCCAAAAGCGGATCGGAGAGCCACTGCGCTCGCTCAAACGCGCCATCACCACATTGGCAGATGCACTCACCAGCATGGCATTCCCGCCCAGGCACGTTCCCAACGCGAGTCATCACCAGAGCGGCTGAGCTGCCGTGATGTGGGTCAGGCTCGCAATCACCGGGATCATCGTGGCGGTGTAGGGAATACGATCCACAATGCCGGAGATGGCGGCGGAAAGCCATAGGATGAGCATCGCTGTCAACAGGAGATTGCCATGGGTCACCTCAGGGGCTTCGCGTGCCAGCCAGCTGAAGAGCCCCACGCGCACGACCCCCTCGCACCACGATGAACAGCACCTGCACTCTAGAGAATGGTCACACCTGACACCTCGATTGATTGCCAGGTTTCCAGAAAAGCCGGCAATACCACTATTCGTCTACAACCCAACAACAGCTATGCCATCACCCCACCTCTGCGCCGAGCGAGAACAGAGCGAGCACGCACTGGTAAGGTTGTCCTGTTTAGTCAGGCGGATCAATTCAGGACGCTCGTGACTTATAACGCGTTGCGTGTTCTATCCGGCTATGGTATTGTTTCTATGATAGCAGCATGCCACATTCTATTCTGGGGCGCAAGGGTTTATGCGTGCGGTCATCCAGCGGGTTTGTTATGGCTCTGTCAGCGTGAGCGATCAACCTCCCCAGACCATCGGCGCCGGTCTGGTGGTCTTAGTCGGTGCTACGCATAGCGACACCCCGACCGAGGCGGCGCTGCTGGCCCGTAAGACGGCGCATCTGCGCATCTTCGAGGATGACGCTGGCAAGATGAACCGTTCCGTGCTCGAGGTAGGGGGAGCGATTCTGGTAGTGCCCCAATTCACCCTCTACGCCGATTGTCGGCATGGACGTCGCCCGAGTTTCACTGAGGCCGCTGCCCCGGAACAAGCACGTATGCTCATCGAGGCATTTATCACAGCGCTACGCGCAGAGGGAGTTGCTCACGTGGCGAATGGCTTCTTCGGGGCACACATGTTGGTGCAAATTCACAACGATGGCCCAGTGACCATTGTGCTCGACACCGCCTCACTATAGAAACGGTCAAGATAGCTGGCTGCGTTTTCGCCGCGGCGTTCCGTCAGCGGATCATTTTGGGATGCTGAGCAAAGCCTGATAAGCTGGTGTCGGTCCAGATGGCGTCAAAATGCTGAAGGCGGCTTGCTCAGAGCCGGGCTTGGTGACCCCATAGTTCAGGTTCCAGAGGAACATCGGACCCACCCATCCCCATGCCTGTGCTTGTTGAAACGCGCTGATAATCCATTGAGCTTGTTCCTCATACGTGTTGTCCGCGGCGTACTCATAATTCGGTGGGGGCGGATTAGCCACTGCCCAGCCGAATTCGGTCGGCCATATCAATTTGTTTGCGTCGCCATTGGCTATCATCACATTGCGATAACCTTCCATCGTGCCGCGGAAACACCAGC
Source organism: Anaerolineae bacterium (assembly GCA_025062175.1). GTDB lineage: Bacteria > Chloroflexota > Anaerolineae > 4572-78 > NAK82 > NAK82. The sequence continues at coordinate 3,429 of JANXAX010000016.1, forward strand.
TGTGATGGCGGTTGTCAAAAGGGCCGCGGAAGCGTGCCGTTGGGTCGGTCACCGTCTGCCAGTCGGCATCCGCTGGGCAGTTATAGCCGCTGGGATGGGCGCCGATCGCATCGGAGACGTTCTTGAGGCCAGCAGCATACATTTGTTCTAGGTAACGGATGTCATCGATGGCGGCACCTGGCACATCACCCGCCGGCGTCGGGGCGCCGCTGACCACGATGACGGAGGGGTCGACAAATTTGATGGTGCGATATGCTGCGGAGAGCAACGCCACATACTCTGCCGCAGGCATCGGGGCGCCACCGCCCTCACGTGCGAGGTTCTGCTCGTTCCACACCTCGATCGCTTGGACACCGGTGCGATAGCGCTGGAGCATCTCGCCAATAAAACGCGCAAATGTGTTCGGATCTGCTGGGGGACCTTCCTGGCTGAAGTCAGTGTTGGCCGGTCGAGCCCAATCGGGTGCCTTAACCACGCTGAGCAGGATGTAAAAACCTGCCTGATGATAGGTTAACATAATCTGGTCCCACGCCCCCCAGTTATACTGCCCTGGGCTGGGCTCGATGTCCTCCCAGGAGAGCTGGAATTTGACCCACTTGATCCCCAGCCGCTTGACGTGTTCCACCACCTCACGCGACGCCCCATCCGGATCCACTTGAATGCCATAGGCGAAGCGGTTGGGTGCTCCAGAGGAAGGCGGCGGCGCCTGTTTCTGCTTAGGTTTGGTGGGTTTGGGTGTTGGTGTTGGTTCCTCAGTCGGCACCTCTTCCACGGATGGCGGTGCAACTGGTTGGCCGGATGGCTGCACAGGTGTGAGCTCCACCGGGGTGACAGTTGGCGCCACTGCTTGAATGGGTGGCGTGGGAGACGGAGGCACCGGGGTAGGCGTCGGAGGGATCACAGCCGCCGACTGCTGCGGCTGCTCCCGGACGAAACGCACCACCTGTCCCCCCGGCGTGGGAGGATCCACATGCGGCGTGGCAACCGGTGGGTGCCAAAGAAACGCAAACGCTACAAACGCCGCAGCACACATGACGGAAACCACCGAGCCTCCCAGCAAGACGATGGGCAACAACCAGCGCGTGCTGTTTAAGCGAACTGGCCGAGATGTGGCTGGCCGAAAGCTTGTGTCACGTTGCATTCTGCTATGTCCTCTCACTTCGGCATGCTGGCGAGCGCGTGATAAGCCGGCACTGGCCCAGCTGGAGTCAACAAGCTAAAAGCTGCGAGCTCGGTGCCTGCAGCCGTTATCCCATAATCCAGATTCCAGAGAAACATTGTGCCGACCCATCCCCATGACTTGGCCATTTGGTACGCCTGCACGATCCACTGCGCTTGCTCTTCATACGTGTTGTCACGGGCATACTCATAACCTGGATGTGGATTGCCCGAGACCGCCCAACCGAACTCGGTCGGCCAGATAGTCTTGGCACCGTCTCCATTGGCTAACATGACGTTGCGATACCCCTCCATAGTTCCACGGAAACACCAGCTGTGATGACGATTGTCGAACGGGCCGCGAAAGCTGGTGGCCGTTGGATCCTGCACCGTCTGCCAATCAGCATCCGCCGGGCAGTTATAGCCGCTGGGGTGGGCACCGATGGCGTCGGACACGTCCTTCAATCCGGCGGCATACATCGCACTTAGGTAATTGATATCATCGATTGCCTTGCCGGCTACGTCGCCTGCAGGCGTCGGCGCGCCGCTGACGACGATCATGCCAGGGTTGACCGCCTTGATCGCCTGATAAGCTGCGCGCAACATAGCCACATACTGGTCGGGCGGCATGGGCGCCCCACCTCCTTCATACCACAGGTTCTGCTCATTCCACACCTCGATGGCCTGGACTTTGCCGTTATAACGGCTAGCCACTTGAGAGAGGAAGTTGGCAAACGTGTTGAAATCCGCGGGTGGCCCTTCCACGCTCATATCCGAGGTGGGCGGACGGGCCCAGCGCGGCGCCTTGGGGATGCTCAACAGCACCTTGATGCCGGCGCCGGCGTATGCACCAATCACGTCATCCCACATCCCCCAATGATAGTTGCCCGGCTCGGGTTCGACATCTTTCCAGGGCATCTGCAGCTTCACCCAGCGGAATCCCAACGCCTGGATATGGGCGATGTTGGCCGCCTTGTTGCCACGTGGATCTGCTTGAATGCCATAGTCAAACGGTAAGTTGCCCTGGGCTGGGGGTGGCGCCCCCTGAGCGGCTTGAGCGGGCTGTCCAGAACTCTGGGTCTTGGGCTTGGGTTTCGGTTTCGGGGTCGGGGTTGGTGTGGGCTCTGGCGTCGGGGTGGGCACCGGCGTCGGCGTGGCGACCAGAACCTGGACACTGCTGCGCGCCGCAGCGCTGTTCCCCCCGTCGCTCGAAATCGCCGCCGCAATCAAGTACTGACCACCCTGCTGCGGCGCTGTCCACGAATAGCGCGGCGCGGTGATGTCCGACTTGTCCTGGGCAATCACGCCACCAGCGTCGTCCTGCACGGTCCAAACCACAGAAAATTGATTCTCAACCGGTGGAATCACCAGGTTGATAAACTTGCGCATCACTTCCCAGATCCGGGCATCGTTGTCCTCGCCCAAAAGGTTCTGCACAGCCACGCCGCGCAAGTTGTATTCGGCAACATATTGCAATTTGCGCGCGATGCTGGCAGCGTTCTCAATCCACACTGTGCGCTGCTGCCCATTCGGATCCACATAAGCAAACCAGTAGATACCGCTCGCCGGGTCAAACTGGATGCCCGTGGACTGCTGCAACGTTTCCAGGCTGAAGGTCACCTGTTGGCCAGGATTGACCACTGTGCTGCCCCCCTCGATGTTCACCCGGCTGAACGGTGCCAGTGCATCGACATAAGGGATCCGATGGCGGGTGCCGTCCTGCAACTGCTCGATGCTGCGCGTGGAGATCAGCAGCTGGATCTTATAGCGGTTCACCTGTCCGACTGCCCATGAGAGCAGGGCATCCATCTGCCCACCTGGCTCGTAAGCACGCATGTCGGTGGGCACTGGGATCTTCACCATGTCAGCCGCCATCCCGATGGCCGTCCAATCGTAAATCCCGGTGTCCCAGCGCTCTGCCGATATCTGTACGGGCATTTCCAAGCGCACCGAGAGCAGCTTCTGGTTCTGATGCAACGCATCAGCCAGCTCGCGGATGAAAAGAACGAAATCCTCCTTCAGCTCCGGACTGAAGCCGCGGTAGTCGATGTCCACGCCCGGGTAGGCGTTGCGCACGACCAGCTCGACGATGCGTTGAACATGTCGCTCGCGCGCAGCGGGGTCGATCAACAGATTGTCGATCAAGTCGCTGCGCACCACTCCGCTTTCCTCCCAGTTGCGCAGCGTAGGCATCACAATAAACGTAGCGCTTTGGTCAGGGCGCGGTAGGACACCCAGGTCGCCGCGGATCTCACCCTCAGCGTCCAGATACAGGCCCTGGGAGTTAATCTCGACGATGGTGTCGCGTGCCTGCTCCGGCACTGTAGAAGCGGGCGCCAGATCGGCGGATATAGAAGGCTGCAGCGGTTTGGTCTGCATGACCACTGCCGATTCAGGCAAAAAGTTAAGATTCGACTCGATAATGGCGTCTCCAGGCAGGATGACGTGCGGCAACCACATCCACGTATCGCCGTCCCAGGAATACAAGTCGATGGTGCGCAAGGGATTGACATCGCTCGGCAGCGGCAACGAGAGCACCACGCGGTTGGGAGGGACATCACCTTTAAACTGGATACGGTAATAAGGGCTCTTCATCACCAACCACGGAGGAATGCTCTCTGCTCCAGCCAACAGATCGCTGCCTGCTGACCCCTCCAGAAAATCGCTCCGCGGCACAATGGAAAACTTGATCCGGGTTCTGCCTTGCACTCCTTCAGGCAGAATGGTGAGCTGGGCACCGTCCTCCAGCGTGATCACTTTGCCCTCTTCGGCAGATACTCGCTCGTAGTCCCAAGCCAGCAGACGCTCACCTAATGAGATGGGAGGGAGCAGCAACCCCGCGACCAGGAGCACCACAATCAAACCATAGAGGACCAGACCCGCTAGGGTGGTTTCGATTGCCCTTTCTAAAGAACGCAGTTGTTTTCTGCTCATGTGATGTGCCATCGCTCCCGAACTATTCTCCTTCCCCGCAAACATTGACAACATTAAAAAGAAAAGGCGGTAGACTTGGCCGGATAACTGGCTTCGTCGGATGATAAGACACAGACGGGTGTCATACACCCATCTGCATCCCGCGTGGTCGGATTCACTTCCCGTTCAGCACCACTGACCGCTTGCCCTGTGGGTAGGATGCACTTTCATTTAAACGCATTGTACATGGACACACCCTATTTAGCAAAACATCGAGTTCGCCAAGCCGAGGAGCAGTCAGCGCCTGGGCTCATATCCAACCAGCGTGCCGCTAGGTGTCCCCTTGTGGAGATGCTTTACGACCACATCGTGACAATTATCCGAGCCACGACCAGAGGAAGTGGCATAAAGCTACTTGCGCAACGGAGGGATTGGACCATGAGGCGTAGGGGCATGGCGTGCCGTGCTCCTACAAGTTCCCCCAAAGAAATGCATCCTGGTCTGTTCCTCGTAACCTTTGCTTCGAATAGGACGAGCCAGACGGCCACGTTTTGATCGGTTCCGTGCTAGGGCGTCGCGACAGAGCTGTGATCTGTGGGCCATGGGGTTGCGGTTGGCCAGGGCACAGGGGGTTCCTCCGGGATTGGGAACCACATCTGGTCTTCTGGAGTGGGAGTAACTGTTGCTTCGGGCCATAGCCACGGTGAGAGATCACCCTCCGGTGAGGGTGTGAGGTGACTATCCGGTTGTGGAACGCCTGGTAGTTCGGGCGGAAACAGAGGCGCGACGGGAACAGAGGGCTGCTCCGGCGTAGAGGTCACTTCCAAGGGTTCAGGTGGGAAGGCTTCAAAAGGCCATGGAATCGGTGTTGACGGCTCTTCCCAGAGCCAGCCAGGCGTAGCCTCGGACAATGGATTGTCCACCACCACCGTGGAACGTCCCTCATAGCGTCCGCCATAGTGGTCATAAACCACCACACGCAACGTATAAGGCCCGTTGGGATGGGGACGCGTGTCCCATTCGGCCAGAACACCCCCTTCTACCGGCTGGGTCCGCGGTGCACTCAACGGGACAAATGTCTCCGGCGACCACCCGACCCCATATTCGACCACGTAATGGGAAAAACCAGCTGCCAAGGCCACGCCTTGAATGGACACGACCCCCGCGATCAGGTGACCGTCTCCTGGCCAATGGATCGCTGCGATGGCCATGCCTTCGGAATCGGGCGAGACACACGGTGGTGGCGGCTGCTCAATGCCATGTTCGAGCGCCCAGGCTCGTCCTTCGGGTGGGTACACTCGATAGTAACGCTCTTCGATACCCTCACCGAGCGGGTGATCATGCGAGACAACGCAGTTCGCACGGGTGTCAACGCGCAACCGTTGGTGAATGTCGTGCTCTGGCCCCAGAGGCAGCTGATCATACGCGAACAGCTCACGACGGCGGTGTGGGCATTCGGGACTGGGAATGGTGCCCGAGTCGGCACAGATTTCCATCTCTATCACGCCGCGCGGGCGGACGAAATCGTGTATAGGGGTGTTGGCCAATATGCGTTCCATGATGGCATGCCAGATAGGGGCGGCGCCGTCCAATCCGCTCAACCCACGCGTGGGGTGGTTGTCGGCATTGCCCACCCATACGCCGACCACCACATCTGGTGTGTAGCCGATTGTCCAGCTGTCACGGAAGTCATTGGTGGTGCCTGTCTTGGCCGCCGCCGGACGCGAGAGGCGCAGGGGGCTGTTCGCACCGAATAATGGGGTGCGCGCTTCATTATCGGCCAGGATATGGGTGATCAGATAGGCATGCTCTGGGCGCAACACCACTTCTCCCGGTGGGGGCTGGTAGGCTTCGATCAGCCGTCCCAACCCGTCGGTCACACGCAACACCGCCACGGGGGGTATCCGTCGTCCCCCGTTCGCCATCGCTTGATAGGCGCCGGCCAGTTCTAGTAAGCTCACCTCGCCGCTCCCCAAGGCTAACGCCAAGCCGTAGTCGCGACGCGTCAGGGTGGTGATGCCTAGCCGTCTAGCCATTTCTTGCAAGGCAGGTATCCCGACGAACTCCAACGCCTTGACGGCCGGGATGTTTAGCGAGTTTGCCAGTGCTATGCGCACCAACACCGGCCCGCGAAATTTCCCATCGTAGTTTACCGGACGGTAGACACCCCCCTTGCCATCCGGATATTCCACCGGCACATCCATGATCAACGTGGCCGGTGTCCAGCCACGTTCGAAAGCGGCCAAATAGGTAAGCGGTTTAATCGCCGAACCGGGCTGGCGCGGTTGCAAGGCCATGTTTACCTGACCTGCCGCGCGTTCGTCATAGAAATCAGGGCTGCCCACCAGCGCCAAGATTTCACCCGTCTTGACGTTCAACACAACTGCCGCACCGTTGGAGACATCTTTGTGGCGCAGTGCAGCGATCTGGCGTGTCACTTCTTCTTCGGCGACCGCCTGGATGCGCGGATCGAGCGTGGTAACCACCTTCAAGCCAGGTTCGTGATACAGGGCATCCGCGCCATAGCGTGATTCCAACAATTGTCGTACATAAATGACGAAGTGAGGTGCACGCAGCTGAAGCGGCGGCGGTTTGTACTCTAGATATTGTTGATAAGCGGCCAACGCTTCGGCCTGGGTCACATAGCCTGCTTCCACCATTAAGCCCAAGACAATCTGTTGGCGTTTCTTCGCGCGTTCGGGATAGACAATCGGATCATAGGTGGCGGGTGCCTGAGGCAACCCAGCCAACAGAGCGGCTTCCGCCAGGTTCAGGTCGGCGGCCGACTTGCCGAAGTAGGTCTGAGCCGCGGCTTCGATGCCATACGCCAGATTGCCGTAGTAAATCTGATTCAGGTAAATCTCGAGGATCTTGTCCTTAGGATAGCGCCGTGCCACCTCGATGGCCAACACCGCTTCGCGCAATTTACGCCGCAAGGTCTTCTGAGCGCGTTCCTCCGGGCTGAGCAACACATTGCGCACCAGCTGCTGGGTAATGGTGCTCCCCCCAGAGACAACCTCTCCTTCGCTGAGCGCATAGTAGAGAGCGCGGATCATCGCGATGGGATCCACTCCCACATGGGCATAAAAGAAGCGGTCTTCGGTGGCGATGGTCGCGGCAACAGCATAACGCGAGATGCGTTGCAATGGCACCCAGGTGCGCCGTCCGCCATAAGGATCTATCAGCTCCCACAGCAGACCACCCTCGCGATCATAGATCTGGCTGCTGGCAAAGCGAAAAGCACGTCGCTCCAGCTCCTCCGGCGGAGGCAATTGGGCGGCTATATAGAAATAGCCAACCAGCCCGAGCACCAAGAGCCCGGTGAACAACACTCCCCAGCCCAGCATCACCCACATGAACAAGCGCCAGAACCTCTGTCCCGTCAGAGATTCGTGGCGAGGTCCCGTCTGCGTCAAAGGAGTGTGGGATGAATGCGGCTGAAGTGACGCAGCCAAGCTCCACCCGGCGTCTGAAGCGTGCCCCACAAATGGCTTATCAGACTGATGGGTAACGGACGAAGAGCCCGTCGCATCGTTCGGGGGAGTGGTTCGGCGGCGCAGCGGATGTATGGGCTGAGTCGACCGATCGTCCATCGCACGAGCAAAAATAAAAAAAGGACACTCTTGTCCTCTCAGATCAATGCTCAATTAATGAGAACTCAGCATTCAAACCGAGAAGGTCATCCTACCCTCGGATGATACCTGCGGATTTCTGCCCTAGAATTCCAAATCTTCCTCGCCCGGAGAACGCTTATAACGGTAGATGATGCGGCCACGCTCTAGATCATAGGGCGACACCTCAACGCGCACCCGGTCGCCCAGCAAGACGCGGATGTAATACTTGCGCATCTTGCCGGAGAGATAGGCCAGCATCTCGTGCCCGTTATCCAGCTGGACACGGAACGTCGTGTTGGGCAGGCTTTCAATCACTGTTCCCTCAAGCACCAGTTTGTCCTTGCTATCAGCCATTGCACTCCTTTCTATTCAAAATAACACTTCCTTAATAGGTCTTAATACACTGTAACATTGTTCGCCGATTCTGTCAATTTTTGCGTTGATCTCGAAGAGATTTCAGGTTGAGGAAATAAAATGGAAGCAGCAGTCCAAAGTGGCGACGGTCATCTAAATCGTGCCGTCGCGTCTAGCGAGCGTGAGAGAGTGGTTAGGAACACCTGCTGTATGACCGATTGGACTCATCGGTCTTTGTGCCTTGCGCACTGTTCCCCAAAATCTCTCTCCAAAAGATGCGTTCACTCCAACGAGCTATTAACACCCGCTCGCTTGAGCAGCGCAATCAACGTGTCGAGCAGTTGCGCGGGCGACTCCACAAATGCGTCCGCACGAGCGAGTTCCTCGGCCGAACCGTAACCGTACAACACCCCGACGGCCACCAGCCCGTGGGCGTGGGCTGCTTCGATGTCCACGGCGCGGTCGCCCACCACCACCGCCGGCCGATGCCTCAGATGGTGCAATACCTCGCTGATCATCTGATACTTGGTGTCTGTGGGCGCCTCGCGACAACGAATCATGTCGAAGAAATCAGCAATGGCATGGCTACGTAGCACCTCGCGTGCATAGCGCGGCGAGGCGTAGGTACACAAGGCCAGTGCACCGACGACCGGGCGCAGACGGGTCAGCACTTGGTCGATGCCATCGTAGAGGCGGGCACTGCGCGAGAGCAGCTCATGTTCCCGCTGTAACACCGCGGCCAGCACCTCTTCTGCCAGATGAGACGGACAAAGCGAACGGATCCAGCGATGGAACTCATCCTCGAGTGGGCCAATGTAGTGCACGATCTCTTGCTCAGCTGGGACTGGCAGACCATATGCCGCGAAGATCTGTTGTACCGCCGGCACCGTGGCCCCATCCGAACAAAACAAAGTGCCATCCAGATCGAAGATCACTAATCCGCGACGCTGGTCGCGCCAACTTTCATATGAGCTCATAGCACACGTTCGGATATATCAAATCGCGCAATCTGATCGGCCAAGAATCGGGCGATGGCCTTGTCAGCAAAGGGCCAGGCGTACACAAACGTGACTTCGGGATATCGCTGTCGGGCATGCTCGATGGCTGCCGGTATTTCCTTTTCGGCATGGTCACCACCACGTGTCAGCATCGGGGTGAGCACGATGATACGTCGGGCACCCCGCTGGACGGCGAGCTCTAGTCCCTCTCCGACATCAGGAGCGCAGAACTCGTTAAAGGCAACGATCACTTCTCGACCGGTCAAACGGCTGAGCTCCGTCCCGATCGCTTGAGACGCGGCATAGAAAGGATCATTCGCCGCTGTACGCGGCCAGGTGCGGATGCGCCGCTCCAACGTGCGCAACTGCTCCTCCAATTGAGAGCGTTCCTCCGGGGTGGCGCGTTTGAACTGGGCACGCAAAGAGAAGAACATGTCCAGTTCATGGCGCGGAAAATCGTCGGGTAGCGCTCCGTGCATGGCAAGAACAATGATGGTCTTCATGGCGAAAATCATCACTCCTTAATACGGGAACAGCACCCGCTCGAAACGGGTGCCGTCCCCGTTGCGCACTCCAATTGATCAGACAGACGTTAAAGTTAGATAAAGATGATCTGGGCGCCTTCGCTGATCTCCATAAACTCCATAGCGCCCAGCACGCGCTCCACGCCTGGAAACAGATCGTCCTTGGTGAGCTTCATCATGTCCATGGACATCTTGCAACCGTAGAGGTGCCCACCAGCGTCTACGATCATTTGCAAAAACTCGCGCACGGGTGGAAAGTCCAGCTTGGCGATCTCTTTTTTCATCATCGAAGTGGCCATCGCTGTCATGCCAGGCAGGATGCTGAGCAAATTGGGCATCCCCATGCTCGGATTGCCGAGCGGGGTGATCTTCAAGTGGTCCATCTTGCGCTCGGTGATCATGTCAAGGCCCCAGAAGGTGAAGAACATGTGCACCTCGATGCCCGACATAAGCGCCGCATTGGCCAACACCATACCCGGATAGGCCATGTCAAGGCTGCCCTTGGAACAGATAATCGCCAATTTGCGCTGCTTTTCTTCGTTCATACCTGCTTCTCCTCATAACTCTAATCCGTTCGCGTCACGCAATCAAATGCAGCCAGTCGGCTTACCCAGACCGGCGATGCGCGCCACTTTCTTGGCCGGTCCTTTGGGGAACAAGGCATAAAGTGTCTTGGTATCCACTCCGCCTTCTTTGGTGATGCGGCGCAACGTGGGCGGCTCACCGCGTGCCTTGAAATCGGCGCGACAGAACTCGATCACCTTCCAGTGCAGCTCGGTCAGCTGCTCGATCCCTTCCTCGCGAGCAATTTCCTCAGCGATTTCCTTGGTCCAATCATTCGGATTGCAGAGGAATCCTTCCGCATCGACCTCGACCACTTTTCCAGCAATTTCACGGGTTGGCATTTTGTCCTCCTTGTTTCTTTAGCTAATTGTGAATAATTGCTATGGCACCTGGCGTCATCGCTCACCCAATACCGCGAGCAGGTGCAACGTGCGGGCTAATCCACGCCGGGTGGCCGGCTGATTCAGCTGGCGCAACAGGCCGAACAAAGAAGCATCCCCCGTGCCATCTTCCTGCAGTGCACTAAGCGTGCGCTGTAGCACGTGCTGGGTCTCCGGTCGGGTGAACTCCTTGAGCGTCGCCACCAAGGGGCGGATATTACGGCGCAGCTGTTCCAGCTCCTCGCGACTGAACGAACCTACTATCTCCTCGAACGCTTCGAGCACGGTGCGCATGAAGGCAAAATATCCTTTGCGTTCCATTTCATCGAGGCGGTTCGTCAGCGTGAGGACGACCTCCCGGGTGAGCGGGCTGAAGTCCTGCCAAAAGTCCATTGCGCTTTCCAGCTGTTCCAGCAGCTGCTCCAAAAGACAGGTGTCACGCAACAGACGTTTTAGCAGGCGTAAAACGTTTTCGAGGCGAACGTATGGTTCCATCTCCTCCAGCTGCGCGGAAAGCAGCTGAAACACCTCTTTAGAAACAATTCCCAGGTCGGCCATCAGTTCGTCCCATTCCTGTTGGCGTCGTTGCTGGCGTATAGCCTCCTCGGTGAGGAATTCTACCTGGGCGGTCAGCCGGTCGAGCTTATGGGCGAGCTCGGCGAGCGAGGGCTCGCCGAGAGCAGTGGTCTCTTCGGCCATCGTTGTCCT
>JANXAX010000016.1:14651-17516 GCA_025062175.1 Anaerolineae bacterium
ACTGCCACTTGCCGGCCATGGACATGTGGGTGGTGATAGGCAGCTCCTTGCCCTTAAGCAACAGATTCCAATACACCCAGCGGAACATCATCTTGCCCCAGTGGTTGATGGGCGACTCCTGTAACAGCGAGAAAGGTCCTAGCCCGGGCAACGGATAACGGCCTGGCAACGGTTCGACATCGTAATTGAAGTCGATCAGAAACCCTTTGCCGAAACCCGATTCGATGTAGCAATTGGCATGGCCGTCGAAGCGGGCGGTCATCTCCAAACCATCGATGTAGCGCAAGAAGTTCTCCGTGAAGATCTCCGCCTGGAAATGGGCCACCGAACCCGCTTTCGAGGTGGGCACATCCGCCGCGTCGCCTAAGGCAAAGATGTTGGGATACTGGGTCGAGAGCAAGGTGTGCTTGTCCACGGGCACGTAGTTGGTGTCATTTCCCAGGCCGGAACGCGCGATCACATCATCGCCCATATGGATAGCCACAGAGATGAGCAGATCGTAGAGACTCTCTTGTCCAGCGTAAGAGATGATCTTGCGCGCCTCGGAGTCTACCGACTCGATGGCGAACTCAGGCACCACATGGATGTTCTTCTCTGTCAGCAGATTGCCCAACAACTGCGAGGCACGCGGCTTAGTAAAAGCGCCGGGCAGCGGTGTGACGAGAGTGAGTTCCACACGCGAACGCTTGCCCTGCTCGTGGAAGTACCAGTCCGCCAAGAAGAGAAACTCCAGCGGCGCCACCGGGCACTTGATGGGTAGCTCCGAAATGTTGAGCACTAAGTGTCCCCCTTCCCAGCTGCGCAGATGGCGTGCCAGCGCCACAGCACCTTCGAGGGTGTAGAACTCGTGGATGGACTTGCGCCATTCAGGCCCGATCAGTCCGGGCACCTCTTCATAGCGCGGCTGGGATCCGGTAGCGATGACCAGGAAGTCATAAGGGAGATAACGGTTGTCCTTCTCCAGTCGCACGCGATTCCGATCCGGTTCGATCGCCTCGACGCGCGACAGAATCATATTGACGCCCGGCGGAATATAGTCACGACGTGGTTTGAGCACATCATTGCGCGTGTAGATACCAAAGGGGATGAACAAGTACCCCGGCTGATAATGGTGCATTGCGCTCTGATCGACGATGGTGATGTCCCACTCATCCGGATCGAGTGCCCGCCTTAATTTATTGACCACAATGGTGCCGGCGGTGCCGGCGCCGAGTACTAAAAGCCGTTTCATCGTGTCCTCTCCATGTTGCTCAGGTTTGACATTTATGTCCACCACATGATGCGGGTGGCATAGAACGATCCATCACTGTACATTTTAGCTGGATCAACAGCACAATATGTTCCCCTTCCCCGGCTTGCTTCCTCAGCGAGTGAGTTGCGCAATGGCAGCCAGCTTTTCCATCAGCGTGCGTCGTTCGTTGGCAATGTGTGCGATGACATCAGCAATGCGCTGGACCGTGTGAACCAAGCGAGTGCGCTGGGAAGCGTCCACATAGTACACCTCATGGATGTGCGCGGCTAACAGATCAGCATCCACCCCATGGCGCGCCGCGATCGCCTGGATTTCCTCAGGGGGCGGAGGCCAATCGTCCGGCGCGATGCCCCCCATAATCACCATGCCCTTCAGCTCGTTACCGATGCGCACCAGGCCGCGCACGCATAACACTCCTAACGAAGTGGGCAGCAATCGCGCCTCTAATTCAGGTGTTGCGCCGAGTGCTTGCCAGCTGGCCACACACGTGCGGATCGCGTGCGGCACTTGATCAATGACACAGAAAAGTCCACATGGTCGGCTGACCTTGGTGACAGGGTTGCCTTCCATATCGGTGACCACCACCATCACGTTCGCCAGCTCCGCAAAGAGATCCTGGATCAGCTGGACACACGGAAGGGGAAGCAAAGCCGCGAGGTCATCCCGCAAGGACACCCCCTCCGGAAACGCTGTCGGGACGCCTTGTGCTCCTGGGAAGCGCGCAATCGTGCGTTCGCGCAGCCACTGCTCTACTTGGTCGCTGGGGAAGCGCCACTGCTTGCCCACCTTGATGGCAGGCAGCTGACCTGCCTCCGCCATCCGATAGATGGTCGAGCGGTCCACTTGGAGCAAGACTTGCATATCGCGCGCGGTGAGCATCTCAGGCATAGTCGCGCTATTCATTATGCATAATGTGCATGTGATTTAAAGTTTGCATATCTTGCATTTTTTGCATATTATACACATATTGCATCACTTTGTCAAGCGCGGATATGCCTCCAAAAAGAGCAGAGAGATATCCCAAACTTTCGGAGACGAATTGACAAATCACCGTGCTTGGGATATAGTGCATTCCGTCAGCCTTATTCAAGGAGCAGGGGTGTGTTCGGCGGTAACAAGAGACCCCCGATCGAGAAAATCGAGACCATTATCGGGCCTAATACCACTTTCAATGGCTACCTGAAATGTGATGGCAGCGTGCGCATTGATGGGGTGTGCGAAGGTGGCCGCATCGAAACCGTCGGTAACATCATCGTCAGCGAAAGCGCTATGGTCGCCGCCGATCTAGTAGCCCGCAACGTCTCCGTCAGCGGCGCAGTGAGCGGGAGGATTTACGCCAGCGGCCGGCTGGAAATCCTGAGCACAGGGCGCGTGTGGGGAGATGTCGAGGTGGGGTCCTTCCTGCTCGATGAAGAAGGATATTTCCGCGGCCAGATGATTATGAAAGAAGAGCCGCCCAAGCCTCCTCAGCTCGCGCGCAACGAGCGCTTTAGCGCCGAGGACTTCCCTCTCGAGCGCTAGCGCGCTTTCTGCCGTGCACGCGTCGCAACCACCTGAATTGGCAGCTCCACGTAGTCACCCAGCAACGTTCCGGTACTGTCGCGTGCCATCAG
>JANXAX010000170.1 GCA_025062175.1 Anaerolineae bacterium
CCCTAGTGGAGAAGGAGACGAACACCGAAGAATTGCGCCAGGCGTTCCGCGATGCCGCTGCAGGCCCACTCAAGGGCATTCTGGCCGCCATTGATGAGCCCCTAGTTTCCATCGATTTCAAAGGCGACCCGCACTCCAGCTTGGTGGATCTGCCTTTCACACAGGTGCTGGGTGGTCAGGGCAACATGGTGAAGGTGGTGGCCTGGTATGACAACGAGTGGGGCTACTCCTGCCGCACCGCCGACCTGGCCAAGCTGGTGGCGAGCAAAATGTAGACAGCTGCTTGCTATCCCGGAACTCTGTCTCGTTCTCCCTCTCCAGCTATCCATCCTGGGGAGGGAGAACACCAGATCATAAAACTGTTCATATGCTCTTAGACAGGGGATGCCGATGAACAAGAAAACCATTCGCGACATCGATGTGAAGGATAAACGCGTTTTGGTGCGTGTGGACTTCAATGTCCCATTGAAAAACGGGGTGGTCACCGATGATCGTCGCATCGTGGCGGCGCTGCCGACCATCCAGTATCTGCTTGATCACGGCGCCAAAGCGGTCATCCTGATGAGCCATCTGGGACGCCCCAAAGGTGGTCCTTCGCCGGAATTCAGCATGAAACCGGTCTCAGCCAGGCTCAGCGAGTTGTTGCAGCGCCCGGTGATCCAGCTGAATGACTGCATAGGACCAGAGGTGGAGCAAGCCGTCGCGTCCGCCCCGCCGGGGTCGGTGATTATGCTCGAGAACACCCGCTTCCACCCCGGTGAGGAGAAAAACGACTTGGAGCTAGCCCAAGGAATGGCCCGCTTAGCAGACATCTATGTGAACGATGCATTTGGCTCGGCTCATCGCGCTCACTCAAGCACCGAGGGAGTAGCGCGCTTCCTGCCGGCGGTCGCCGGTTTCCTAATGGAAAAGGAGCTTAACTACTTGGGCAAGGCATTAGCCTCTCCGGAGCGTCCCTTTGTGGCGATTATGGGAGGTGCCAAGATCTCCGATAAGATCGCTGTCATCCGCAATCTCCTGGGCAAGGTGGATACACTGCTCATTGGCGGTGGCATGGCCAACACCTTTTTCAAAGCCCAGGGCTACGATGTGGGGGAATCGTTGGTCGAGGACGATGCATTGGACACCGCGCGCGAGCTGTTGCAAGAAGGCGGCGATAAGCTCGTCCTACCGGTGGATTGTGTGGTGGCAGACCGTTTCGATGCGGATGCCCAGTCCAAGGTTGTAGCGGTCAATGAAGTGCCCGCTGGATGGCGTATTCTGGACATCGGGCCGGCCACTGTGGCTCACTTCGGCAACCGTCTGCAAGGTGCTAAGACAGTGGTGTGGAATGGACCGATGGGAGTGTTCGAGTTTCCCCGCTTTGCCGAGGGCACCTTTGCCATCGCCAGGGTGTTGGCCAGCCTGCAAGGTGCCACTACCATCGTAGGTGGCGGCGACTCCGCAGCCGCCGTGGAAAAGAGCGGACTTGCCGACAAGTTCAGCCACATCTCCACCGGTGGCGGCGCTTCGCTAGAGTTTCTTGAAGGACGGGTGCTCCCCGGCGTCGCGGCACTTCAGGACAGATAACGAACCGAAGTGGATTCCGGGTGGTAGTAGAAACCACCACACCCCAGCATACCCAGATGGGGGGTGTGGTGGTTTTTCTCTTTGGGATGCAGGGCTCGGAGGCGCATCCATCTTAGAGGAGAGTTGAAATGTGGTTGCCGGCCGAAGCGACTGAAATCGCCTGGCAAAGGCATCGCGCGCTGTGTCCCTACAGCCTGCGGCCGGCCATCCGCGTGGACGAGGGTGGCAGCGTCTCCGCAGATGGACGCTCGGCAGCATGCCATCAGGCATGACTTCAGTCGATAGCTTTATAGAGCGCTGCTTCCACCCGCTCTCCACTGAAATGTTTTCTGGGACTCTGTCCGTCTTGTGTGTCATCCAAGATTGGAGTATACGAAGAGATCATATGATTGGAGTTTGCTGGAATGGCAGAGGAGAACAAGGCTATAGACCCTCTGCGCGCGAAAGTGCGGATCATCCATGAAAAGCTGGCCCTGGCGTACGGCCAGCCCACCTGGCGCCCTCATCTGGATGCCATCTCCGAGGTGGTCAGCACGATTCTAAGCCAAAACACGAACGATGGAAACCGCGACCGGGCCTTCAGCCAGCTGCGCGCTGCGTTCCCCACTTGGGAGATGGTGCGCGACGCCCCGGTCGAAGCCATTGCTGCGGCGATCAATCCGGCTGGTCTGGCCCCCCAAAAAGCACCGCGCATCAAGCAAGCATTGCAATTTATCACCGCGCAGCGTGGGACACTCGACCTGGACTTTCTCAAGGACATGCCGGTGCAACAGGCGAAGGAATGGCTTATGCAGATCAAGGGCATCGGCCCCAAAACGGCGGCGATCGTGCTCCTGTTTGCGCTGGGGCGGCCCGCCTTTCCCGTCGATACCCACATCTATCGTGTCACGCGCCGGTTAGGCCTGGTCGACCCGCACGCATCCGTGGAGAAAGCGCACGAAGTGCTCGAGCGGCTACTCGACCCGGAAATGTATTATGCGTTTCATCTGAATGTCATCCGTCACGGGCGTGAGGTGTGTCAAGCGCGCAAACCGCGCTGTGCCAACTGCGTTCTAAGGGATTGGTGTGATTACTACCATCAGAACGTAGCTCCCCAAGAGCGACACAGACAGGAGCACGCCGGAGCACCGTAGATTGGCAGCTAGATGAAGCAACAGCTCAGGGGAACAACAATTGTCCACGACACGGCCGTCCAGGTGACCGGCTGGCCGTCCAGAGGATTGCGTGCTGACGCACCTCGCTTGATTTGAACCTTGCCTCCTCCCCCGAAAGGCGGTGCATTCTGCAGTGTGTGCCTGATAACACCATTCAGCCGTCAATCGGGTAAGCGGAGCAGCCATAGATTACGGTCCAGTGCGCTCACAAAAACAATGGAGCGCCCGTCAGGCGCCACGGCCCAATCATTATTCGCGATCTTAAAGGGTATCGTCTCCGGATGCGTAAGGGCACGCCCTGTCCCGTTTTGTGCGTCGAATTCCCACAGCTCGTGAAAGGTAGCCGCAGGGCGCAGGGGGACGATGAGCAAGCGATGGTCATCGCGCCAGCGGTGAGCGCCGAACAGCGCACTCGGAAGCTGGTGGCGTTGCGTGCCGTCGACGCGCACCAGCCAGAGGCCATTCTGGTCGCGTTTCTGGCTGAGCGCAATCGAATAGACTAGCCACGTGCCCTGAGGCGAGAGGCTTCCCCCACGCAAACGGTCAGAGCGCGCCAGCTCCAGGCGGTCGCCGTCGGGCAATGACAGCGCCCATAGCACTTGTTCGCGCGCCGACAAATTTTCACGTCCACTCACGATCAAAACGGTATCGGTTGCCCAGCCGAGTATGCTCCCGCGCGCTAACTTTGCGACTTCCCGTGCCCCACTGCCGTCCAAGTTGGCCACCCAGATTTCCGCGACACGGCGTTCGATCGGAAGATTGTCATTGCTGACCTGCCAGGCAATGCGCGTCCGGTGGGGTGCAATGAACACTGGTCGCCCGCCCGCCGGCACGGCCCAACGTCGGCGTGCCAGACCTGCTGGACAGGCGAGCTCCTCTAGGAAGGTGGTCTTCCCGCGAAGCACAATGCGATAGGATAGGTCGGTTGTATAAAAGCCAATATGTTCACTGAAGAGATAGGGACCCATTTCAGGTGCATCGACGCTGACGGCCCAGATCGCTGCTGATCTTGCTGGTGAAGGACGATCGATGAACAGTACCTGGCGCGCGTCCGGCGACCAGAACGGCTGGGTACAACATCCTCCCGTGGTGAGCATCTGTAATGATGATGAGGGAATGGTGTTCTCCCGACGTGTTGGATGTATAGACGCTTGCGTACTGGCTGTCGGGCGGGACGGAGAGGCACACCCGAGGGGAGCATCGGATGGCAGCAGGGCGCCCAGGCGCATGTTGGCCGGAAACTCGGGCGGCCAAGGATTGGCAAAATCGTTGAGCAATGGACCACCCGCACTGGCTTCAGGCTGGTCGTCCAGATGCTGCCACTTGCGTGGCTCATCCAAGTCATATTGGAAGGCCTGACTGAACGCACCGGCCAACGCCAGGTTGTCCCAGTCTGCCTGAACCAGTTTCACCGGGTTGTACTTGCGTACATGGGAAAGATCACGAATTTCGAAGTGGAGATGAGGTCGTCCGAAGCATGTCTCGGCAGGATCACCGCTCAAGCCCACTAGATCTCCCGCTTTGACAAACTGACCGGGTTTCAGAGAAGGTCTCTCCAGCAAATGGCCGTAGAAGGTGGCATATCCTAAATCGGGATGGTCGATCATGAGGTTGTGTGGAGCTGAGCCAAAGCGCAGCGCATCCACAGCGAACACCACTCCATCGGCCATAGCCACCACGGGGGTGCCACATGGCGCTGCCAAATCAACACCAAAGTGAATGCCACCGCTGCCCGCGTAGGTGGTATGACGTTGCCGAAATGCTCCGACGGTGTTGCCGTAAGGCTGAGCAAGCAACCAGGTAGAAGGCCCTGCTTCTCCAGAAAAGGGGAGAATGAACGGCCGCTCGAGCGAGGGCGACGGTGTCTCTGCCTGAGCCACGCCTCCGAAGAACACGAGAACGAACACACTGGCCACGGTCATCCATTTTGAAAGATTGAAGATTCTGAGACGACAAAAGCATCGCATGCGAGTTGCCTTCCTATACTTGTCTGTTTTCTCTGAATTCAGAAGCTTATTCGTCTGCGGAGGCAAAGTCAATTCTGGTTGGGTGGCGAAATCAGACCACCTCGGGGCGCAACTCGTCGGCTGGCTCGGTGTTGTTCTAATCGCAAAAGCGGTCTTCTCTTTGCTGGGTTGTATTGGGAATGTTATACTCTGGATTTCGTAGTCCGATAATTCGAGGAGGTCGGCATGGCGTCTGAAAGGGGATATCGGATGGCAGTGCTGGTGAAACAAGTGCCAGACACCCGCCATCTCAGCGGAGAGGTGATGAAACCGGACGGTACCGTGAACCGCGCTGCGCTGCCCGCCATCTTCAATCCGGAAGATCTGAACGCATTGGAGATGGCCCTGCAGGTGCGTGATGAGAAGGGAGGGCACATCACAGTAATCACGATGGGACCTCCTTCAGCAGCAGAAGTATTGCGTGATTCACTCTATCGCGGCGCCGATCAAGTCATTCTGCTCACCGACCGACGTTTTGCCGGATCCGACACCCTGGCGACTTCCTACGCACTATCCTGTGCCATCAAGCGGTTGGGCGCGGTTGACCTGGTTTTCTGTGGCCGACAGGCGATCGACGGCGACACCGCGCAGGTGGGTCCTCAGACAGCCGAGAAGCTGGGTATCCCTCAGATCACCTATGCCGAACGTATCGTGCAGCTGGATGGGGATGAAATCGTGGTCATGCGTGCGCTGGAACGTGGTCGTGAGATGGTCAAGTGTTCCCTGCCGTGTCTCCTGACGGTGGTGGCGTCGGCCAATCGGCCACGTCCCCCTTCCGCGCGGCGACGCATCGCGTACAAGTTGGCGGCAGCACCGCATGAGTATCCGACATTGCTGCAGAAATGGCCCGAATTTGAAAGCGAAGCGCAACTGGATAGTTTCCTAGAGGCGCGTGGATTGCGCATTCCAGTTTGGACAGTGGAGGATATCGGCGCCGATCCGGACAAGGTGGGGCTGGCCGGTTCGCCCACCCAAGTGTACAAGATCAACATGGTGGTGTTGGAGAAATCTGAGACCAAGGAAATCCCCCCGACGCGCGAGGGCATCGTCGCGCTGGTGCAGGAGCTGGTACAAGAGTACATCATCGGGTAATCTCTTCTGGGGAGCTTCTATGATCGACGGACGCGATGTATGGGTCTTCATTGAGCAACAGGATGGCAAGATCGCTG
>JANXAX010000171.1 GCA_025062175.1 Anaerolineae bacterium
GATGAAGCGTATGTGGAATTCGCCGGACCGGAACATAGTCATATCCATCTCGTGCCACATTATGACAATCTGATTGTGTTGCGCTCGTTCAGTAAGTGGGCCGGCTTGGCGGGCCTGCGGCTCGGTTATGGGGCATTTCCTCTAAAGCTGATCGAGCACCTTTGGAAAATCAAACAACCCTATAACGTGAACGTTGCTGCCCAGGTGGCTGGGATCGCTTCCCTGGAAGATCGGGAATATCTATTGGACAACGTCCGCCGCTTGGTTGCGGAACGCGAACGGATGATGGGCTTGCTCCAGACAATCTCTTACTTGCAGCCCTATCCGAGCTATGCCAATTTCATCCTATGCAAGGTGCTGGGGCGTGACGCTTTTGAGATCAAGCAAAAGCTCGCAGAACGTGGCATCTTGATTCGCTATTATCATACCCCAGGCCTGACCGATCATGTGCGCTTCACCGTCGGACGCCCCGAAGACACAGACTGCCTGATCCAGGCATTGCGCAAACTCTAGGAGATTAAGATGGGGCGCATCGTCAAGGTCTGTCGCGAGACAGCGGAAACCCGTGTCGAGGTGCAGCTCAACCTGGACGGCCGTGGCTATGCTGATATCCACACCGGCGTAGGTTTTTTGGACCACATGCTGAGCGCCTTGGCGCGTCATGCCCGTTTCGATCTGGAAATCCAAGCGGCGGGTGATTTGGAGGTCGACGAACATCACACGGTGGAAGATGTGGGGATCGCGTTGGGACGGGCGCTGAGTGATGCCCTGGGGGATCGTTCCGGCATCACCCGGATGGGCGATGCTGTCGTCCCGATGGACGAGGCCCTGGCACTGGTGGCGGTGGACATCGGTGGGCGTGGTTATTGTGCCTTCGAAGGCGAGTTCAGCACCGCATGCGTAGGCACGATGGCGACCAGTTTGATAAGCCACTTTTTCCAGTCCCTGGCCGCCGAGAGTCGAATTAACCTCCATGCACGCCTCCTCGCCGGTAAGGATGACCATCACCGCGCTGAGGCGCTTTTCAAGGCTTTGGCGCGCGCGCTCCATCAGGCGACGCGTCCCGACCCCTCCTTGGCCGGCGAAATACCCAGCACGAAACGGGTGATTGAGAGCTAGATAATGGCTGAGGTCCAGGTAGGTGAGAAATGCAGTTAGCTATTGTGGATGCTGGCATCGGTAATCTACGCAGCGTCCAAAAGGCGTTCGAATTCTTAGGGGTGACACCGTCGATCACTCACGATCCCGACGTGGTGCTCAGCGCAGATGCGCTCGTGCTTCCCGGTGTGGGGGCCTTCGGTGATGGCATGCAAGGTCTGCGCCAGAATGGCTTGGACGCAGCTCTCCACCAATTTATCGAGAGTGGCCGTCCCTTCCTCGGCATCTGCGTCGGGTTACAACTTCTCTTCGCGGAGAGCGAAGAGATGGGATGGCATCGCGGGTTGGGGGTGCTGCCAGGGCGGGTGGTTCGTTTTCCCCATGCGCTGACCGTGCCCCACATGGGATGGAATCAGCTCCACCGACGCCAGGACCATTTCTTGTTAAAGGGGGTGCCGGACGGAGCGTTCGTGTACTTTGCCCACTCCTATCACGCTGTTCCAGATGATCAGACGATCGTTATCGCGACCACCGACTATGGAGGACATTTCCCTTCGGTGGTGGCGCGCGATAACATCTGGGCAGTGCAGTTTCATCCCGAGAAAAGTGGGCGTATAGGACTGAGCATCTTGCGTAATTTTCTGGAGCACATCAGTGATCATCTATCCGGCCATTGACCTGCGACGTGGCCGCTGTGTGCGTCTTAAACAAGGCGACCCGCAAGCGGAGACCGTCTTCAGCGAAGACCCGGTTGCCACTGCACTACACTGGGAACGGCAGGGTGCGGAATGGTTGCACGTCGTCAACCTGGATGGCGCTTTGGGTGAAAGCGACGCAGCGGATGCCAACCTGGTCGCCTTACATGCCATCCTCGGCGCGGTCACCATCCCAGTGCAGCTGGGAGGTGGATTGCGTTCACTGCACGCGATCGAACGTGCCTTGCGCATGGGCGTCCGCCGTGTGGTGTTGGGGACGGTGGCGGTTGTGGCACCCGAAATGATCGAGCAAGCGGTGCGCCAGTTCGGGGCCGAACATATTGCTGTCGCTCTCGATGTGCGAGAAGGGCAAGTTGCCATCCATGGCTGGCAGGCAACCGGCTATGTGTCTCCTTTTGACCTGGCTCAGCGCATCCGAGAGGCCGGCGTGCTGCGCATCGTGTATACAGATATCCAGCGCGATGGCATGCTGAGCGGCGTCAACGCGGCGACATGTGCAACACTTGCTCAAGAGACAGGACTGAGGGTCATCGTGTCCGGTGGCGTTGCTTCGCTGGAGGACATTCGACAGGTCAAGCAGCTAGAATGGGCCGGGATCGAGGGCGTGATCATCGGCAGAGCCCTTTATATGGGCCAGGTCGAGCTGAGAGAAGCACTTGCCCTGGCGCATTCACAAGTTTAGGAGGGGTTAAACGATGCGATGTTAGCTAAACGCATTATTCCGTGCTTGGATGTCAAGGACGGTCGTGTCGTCAAAGGGGTGCAATTCGTCCAGTTGCGCGATGCTGGCGACCCGGTGGAACAGGCGCAGATTTACGATGCCGAGGGTGCCGACGAACTGGTCTTCTTGGACATCACCGCCAGCCATGAGCAACGTGGACTGACGCTGGAGATGGCCCGGCGTGTGGCCGAGAAAGTTTTCATTCCCTTCACGGTAGGGGGTGGGATCTCCAGTGTTGATGATATGCGAGCTATCATCTCCACTGGCGCCGACAAAGTGAGTATCAACACGGCGGCTGTGCGCGACCCCGACCTGATCACTCGTGGTGCACGGGCTTTTGGCAGCAATGCCATCGTCGTGGCGATTGATGCGCGTCGTCGGCTGGACACTTCCTACAAAGAGTGGGAGACCACCACCCACGGAGGACGCCAGCGTACCGGTCTAGATGCCATTGAGTGGGCGATTGAGTGTGAGAGACGCGGAGCAGGAGAAATCTTGCTCACCAGTATGGACCGCGATGGAACACAAGCGGGCTATGACATTGAGCTCACGCGTGCGGTAGCCGATGCCGTCAGCATTCCAGTGATCGCCAGCGGTGGAGCCGGCGCACTGGAACACTTCTATGAGGTACTAACCGAAGGACAAGCGGATGCCGCTCTGGTGGCCAGTCTGTTCCATTTTCGCATTTTTTCGATTGCTCAGGTGAAAGACTTTCTGGCAGAGCACGGCGTTTGGGTGCGGCGATGAGCGTTGAAGATGCGCTTATTTTTGACGAAGATGGGCTGATCCCGGCGATTGTTCAAGACGTGCATACAGGCGAAGTGCTGATGCTGGCCTACATGAACCGTGAAGCACTGCGCTTGACCATCGAGACCGGAGAGACCTGGTTTTGGAGCCGTGGCCGGCGCCAGCTCTGGCACAAGGGTGCCACCAGTGGCCACATCCAGCGCGTGATAGAAATATGGTATGATTGTGATGGCGATGCTCTCCTGGTGCGTGTCACGCCAGCCGGGCCGGCGTGCCACACCGGAGAACGCACCTGTTTCTTCCGCCGCCTTCCCTCACGCGATAAGCCAGGACGCGAAGCTCTGCCCAGCACCATTCCATCTCACCGCTAATAACTCTGCAATGGTGGCAGCTACGTCGGCGAAGCTGGTGCGCGTGCCCAAGGCAACTCCACAACGCACCCGCAGCCCGGTCACCAGAATGGGCACCCGCTCACGGGAATGGTCCGTACTGGGTGTGGTGGGATCATTGCCATGATCGGCGGTGAGTATTAAAACGTCCCCGTCGCGCAGCTCTCCTTGAATCTCTGGCAAACGTGCATCAAATTGCTCCAGCGCTTGCGCATATCCATAAGGGTCATTGCGATGTCCATAGAGCATGTCAAAGTCCACTAAATTCGCGAAGATCAGGTCAGTATCAGATGAAGATAAAAGGTCCAATATAGCGTTTACGCTGTCCATATTGTTCGTGGTGTGCACACTTTCGGTAAGGCCCCGAGATGCGAAGATATCTTCGATCTTGCCCACCCCAATCACCACTTTGCCCGACGCCTTTAGAACATCCAGAATAGTCTCGGCTGGTGGAGGGAGTGAGAAGTCTTTGCGACGCTCGGTGCGTCGGAAGCTGCCCGGTTGTCCCACAAACGGCCGCGCGATGACACGTGCCACAGCATGCTCGCCGTTCAACAGGTCACGCGCTATTTGACACATACGATAGAGCTCCTCGACTGGGATGACCTCCTCGTGTGCCGCTATCTGGAAGACACTATCCGCGCTAGTGTATACGATGGGACATCCGGTACGCATATGTTGGGCACCCAGCTCCGCGATGATTGCCGTTCCGGAAGCGGGATAGTTGCCCAGAACGCAACGGCCGATGCGGCGTTCGAACTCAGCGATCAGATCCGGCGGAAAACCGTGCGGATAGGTGGGGAAAGGTTTAAGAAGTGGCAACCCGGCCAGCTCCCAATGACCGGTGGTGGTATCCTTGCCGGCGGAGACCTCGGTCAAGCGACCAAAACACCCTTGTGGAGCTGGATCGGGTGGTACTCCCTCTATAGAAGTGACGTAGCCCAAGCCTAAACGACCCAAGTTGGGCAGACGAAGCCCCCCAACGGCATGCGCTGTGTTGGCAAGGGTGTTGGATCCTTCATCGCCATATGCGGCCGCATCGGGAGCGTCTCCACACCCCACGCTGTCGAGCACAATGAGGATGACGCGTTGAAAAGGAGATCTTCGTTTCACATGCTTGAATCAACCGGAATGATCGCTTCGCGTTCTCTGCCGACCGATACCCATCGGACAGGCACACCGACGAGCTCCTGAACGCGCTCCACATAGCGACGCGCTGCAACGGGTAGCTCTTCCCAGTGGCGTGCCCGGCTTGTATCGCAATGCCAGCCCGGCCAGGTCTCGTAGATCGGCCTGACTTCGTCTAGCGTGGCTGGGTCCGGCATGTGAGCGGTCTCCTGGCCAGAGGGCAAGCGGTACCCTACGCAGATTTTGATCTCGGCAAAATTGTCGAGCACATCCAGTTTCGTGATCACCAGCTCGGTGAAACCATTAAGCCAGTGGGCGTATTCAAGCGCGACGGCATCTAGCCAACCACAACGGCGTGGACGGCCGGTGGTTGCCCCGTACTCTTGGCCGACGCGACGCAGCATATCGCCCATCTCGTCGTGGAGCTCGGTGGGCAGTGGGCCGGCTCCCACTGCCGTCACATACGCCTTGACCACCCCAATCACGCGATCAAGCGCCCGCGCCGGCAGGCCTGCACCCACCAGCCCATACGAAGCCAGCGGATTCGATGATGTGACGTAGGGATAAGCCCCCCAATCCAGATCCCGCATTACTCCCAGCTGACCTTCCAACAGAATCGTGTGATTGGCCTCGAGCGCGGCATGGGTGAGAGGTAACGTGTCCACAATATATGGAGCAAGGCGCTGGCTCCATCGCGCACATTGCTCGAGCAACGCCTCAAGATCGACAGGTGCTCCACCCCAAGCTTGGATCAGCTGGTTTTTGCACGCTATATGATTGGCCAGGCGCTCACGCACCCGCTCGATACGTAAGAGGTCCCCCACACGCAGTCCCCAGCGAGCGGCTTTGTCACTGTAAGTCGGGCCGATGCCCCTTTGGGTCGTACCCAAAGCTTTGCCACCGCGAATGCGTTCCTCGAGGCCATCGAGCTGGCGATGATAAGGGAGTGTCAGGTGTGCCCGACTAGAAATGTACAGATTGTCCAGCGAGAGACCAGCTGCACGCAAGCTTTCCATTTCTTCGAGCAACGTCTCGGGGTTGACCACACAGCCTGTGCCGATGACACAGCGCGTTTGGGGACTAAAAATACCCGAG
>JANXAX010000172.1 GCA_025062175.1 Anaerolineae bacterium
TGGCGGATTATGATGCCGCTCTCGGCGCCAGCGGTCATCACGCTGGTGGTGGTCAACGCACTGTGGGTGTGGAACGAGCTGCTGATTGCGCTGGTCTTCATGCAAAAGGACGAGCTCAAGACGCTCATGGTGGGCATCACGGCGTTGCGCTCCAAGCACTACGTGGACATCCCGGTGACCATGGCCGGGCTGTTCATCGCGACGTTGCCCATCGTGGTGCTGTATATGTTTGGGCAGAAGTACTTCATCCGTGGGCTGGTCAGCGGAGCAGTGAAGTAGGCATCCTTGTGCGTGGTCTTCAATGAGCAGGGTTTGGCACTTTTCGTGTTCTTTGGTGTGTTTCGTGGTCCAAAGGGCTCTCTGCGGTGATGACGCCGCTTGTTGATGCGCGCGGCTCGGTTATGATGAAAGAAACCCTCCTTGGAAGAGTGTCCTCCTGTGGGGATGCCATCGCCCACGCAGGTGAGCAACCGACCGCAGGCCTACGAGCGGCGATTTTAATCGCTGGACTTTTGGGTTGCGATAAGCTTCGGCAAAGCAAAGGGCAGCTCACTTGATGGCGCCGAACGTCAGGCCGCGCACCAGGTAGCGCTGGATGAAGAAGGTGAGCACCACGGTGGGGAGCATCATGATCACCGCGGCGGCGGTCATATGCCCCCACAAGATGCCCGTCTCGCGCATAAACAGCTGTACAGCGACGGGCATTGTCCTGGCCGTGGTGCCGGTCAGAACCAGGGCGAAGATGAACTCGTTCCAGGTGAAGAGAAATGTGAGAATGGCGGTGCTCGCCAAGCCGGGTGCTGCCAAGACGAGTGCCACGCGCGTAAAAGCGCCAAACCGTGAGCAACCGTCCACCATCGCACTCTCTTCCAGGTCGATGGGCAGGTCTTCGAAGAAGCCACGCATCATCCACACGACAAACGGCAGATTAAACGTGCAATAGATTAGCACGAGCCCGGGGATGCTGTCGAGCAGGCGCAGATTGCGGAACAGGATGAACACCGGGATCATCGCCGCGATCGGAGGCGTGATGCGGATGGAGAGGATCCAAAAGGCCAAGTTGGAGTGTCCACGAAATTTGTAACGGGCAAGGCTATAGGCCGCCGGCACACCCAGTGCCATTGCAAAGATAGTGCTTGTAGAGGCAGCCACCAACGAATTGCGGAAATAGTGGCCGAAGTCATATAACCCGAAGATCTCCTCGAAGTTCATGAAGGTGGGCTGAAAGATCCAAACGGGTGGAAAAGCCAACGCATCCACGCGCGACTTGATTGAAGTGAGAAAGATCAGAATAATGGGCGCTACAAAGAAGATCGTCGTAATGGCGATGAGCAACCTCTTAAAAACCAGCCAGGCGATTCTTTGTCCCATAGCCCAATGCTCCTCGGTTTAGCGTCGCACACTTAATCCACCCGTCGTCGCATAAAGAA
This sequence comes from Anaerolineae bacterium, assembly GCA_025062175.1. Taxonomy (GTDB): domain Bacteria; phylum Chloroflexota; class Anaerolineae; order 4572-78; family NAK82; genus NAK82. The sequence goes on from JANXAX010000172.1 coordinate 1,431, forward strand.
AACAATGATGTTCGCGAACACTACCATCATAAAGATCATCAGATAGGATAGGGCAGAAGCATAGCCCATCTGGAAGAACTTGAACCCCCACTTATAGGTGTACAATCCCAACACCTGCGTGCTCACTCCAGGTCCACCTAAGGTGAGCACATAGATCAAGTCAAAAATCTTGAAGGAATCCATCGTGCGGATGAGAATGGCGACCATCAGCGCTGGGCGGATCATCGGCAACGTCAGGTAGCGAAACATCTGCCACCTATTGGCACCGTCTATCAGCGCGGCTTCGAAGGGTTCATCCGGCAAGGCCTGGATGGCCGCCATGAGGATCAGGGCAACGAAGGGGGTCCACTGCCAGATATCAGCCAACATTACAGCGGGCATAGCCGAGATCTGCCGCCCCAACCAGTCCACTTTGTCGAAGCCCATGAGGTAGAGGAGATAGTTGACCATCCCCAGGTCGGTGTTATACATAAACCGCCAGATCAAACCAGCCACGACCGGGGAGATCATGAGTGGCAGCACGATCAGAGTGCGTAGAAGTCCACGACCGCGAAACTCCTCGCTGAAAAGCAGCGCAATGCCCAATCCCAGGAGCACTTGCACCGCAACTGTCACCCCGGTGAAGGTCACGCTCACGCGGACGGATGGCCAAAAGAAAGGATCGGTCGTAAAGATCGTGATAAAATTCTTCAGCCCGACAAACCGCCAGGTCGCCGTGCGGTCTCCCAGGTTCCATTCATTGAAGCTGAGCCATAAGGAGTAGAACATTGGGAACAGGGAGAGTGACACTAAAACAGCGACAGTTGGAATGAGCATGATAGCGGGTGCTGACCAATGCATCCAGAATCGTGTTCTAAGCAGCGGGCGCTGTTGCCGCTGAGCAGTTACTGTTGTCGTGGAGGTCATCGCTTCCTTGCCTGATATCAGTCCGTTATCTCTTACCGTCATAGTAACACACGTGGCACAACCGAGCAAGTCTTAATCTGGAGAGCTAAAGAAGTGTCCGGATTGCTCATTTATCCGCTCGTTTTCATAGAGAACCCTTGCGATCGGAGGTCTATTCCATCCTATAAATAGGTGGGGAGGAAGGCAGCACCTCCCTCCCCACCACGTGGCGGATGCCGCGAGGCGCTTAGGCCTTCTGGTACCCGGCGCTCCGGAGAATCTCATTGAGCAACGGGTTCACATCTTTCAGGGCCTGCTCGGGAGTCTTGGCGCCGGTCATCGCCTCGGACAGCGCAGCCTCGATCAGATCGGCCATCTGTGGCCACTCAGGGATGCGCGGGCGACCCAGGGCGTAGTCGTACGACTTGAGCATAGTCTCGTACTCGATGTACTTCTTCTGGAACTCGGGGTCGCCCAGGACGGACTTGCGCGAGCTGGGCATCGCGTACGCGAGCTCGCGCTCCATCTCCACGCTCGTAGCCCACAGCATCAGCTCCCACACCGCCTCGCGATTCTTGGAGTCGGCGGCAATGCCAATGCACCAGCCACCGAAAGTGGGCGAGCGGCGGATGGTGCCATCGGGCAGCTTGTTGCCGGGTGTCAGGGTGATGCCCCACTTACCGATGATCTTCGACTTCGACGGGTCGGCGAAGCCGGGCGCGGCGTTCTGCCACTGGATATTCATCGCGGCATTGCCGGCGGCGAAGGTGGCAAAGCACTCATCCCAGTCCTGCGCCAACACGCCCGGATTGGCGTAGGGCACCAACGACACAAAGAACTCGAGCGCGGCGATGGCTTCGGGGCTGTCCAGGGTGGCCACATAGTTCTTGTCATAGAAGTACGAGCCGAAGGCACCAAGGAAGTTCACGTAGGTGCACAGCAGCTGTACACCGCGCTTGCCCATGAAGGTCACGCCGTAGACTCCATTCTTGGACTCTTTTTCGGTGATCAGCTTGGCTGCCTCGCGCAACTCCTCCCACGTCTCCGGTGGCTTGAGCCCATGCTTGTCAAAGATATCCGTGCGATAGTACAGGGTGTGGATGGCGTTGATGAAGGGCAAGCCATAGAGCTTATTCTCCCACATACATTGCTCGGCGAGGATGGCGGGATGGAAGTCCTCCAGCATCAGGTAGTCGGGGTCGGTCTCGGCGACCAAGTCCTCCACCGGGGCGATCCAGCCCTGCCCGGCATACTGCCCCATCCACACACAGTCTACATGGACGCCGTCGAGCGCACCTGTCTGTTGTGTCATTACTACAAACTGCTTTTCCTGTAGGGTGGGATAGGGCAAGATATCCAGGTTGACTTCGATGCCGGTCTTCTCGGTGAAGCGTGGCAGCACCTTCTTGAGCGCGTCCGGCTTGGCCTCGGCCACCATGCTCACGTTGATCTTGGTGCCGGCATAGGGTTTGCCCTCAGACGGGAATTTATACTTACGCGGCTGGAGAATGATGTTTTTCGGCAGTGACCAACCAGGTTGCGCCGAAGCTGCCGCCACGCCGGGGACATAGCCGGCCAGATACAAACCCAGCCCACTCGCACCAAATAGCTTCAGTGCCTCGCGACGAGACAGCTTCCGATTGAACACACCTTTTTTGTTTGACATCGCCCTTTCCTCCTTTTCCTAAAATTTTTTCCGCTCCCAAAAACCACCTGCTCTGAACCGGTCCCGATCGCAGTACAATTGTCTCAACCATTGGAAACGTGGCACATCCGTGTGCTTTTTCGCTCACCTCCTTTCTTCTTCGAAAAGCGGGATATTCTATCGTCCTCAGCTCTCAGTTCTACTGGGCGATCAGACCACCATCTATCACAAATATAGAGCCCGTCATGAACTCGGCATCATCGGAAGCGATGTAAAGGGCCGCTTTGGCCATGTCTTCGGCGGTCCCCACCCGCTGCAATGGTTGCCATGTGCGCTTAGCTTCCGTCGGATCCATGGTGGGTTTATAGTGTTTCACCACGCTATCGCCCTGAGCGGTATCGGTCAGCCCCGGACAGAGGCAATTGACCCGGATATTGTACGGCGCAAAGTCCAGGGCCATGCTGCGCGACAGGTTGACCACTCCTCCCTTGGACGCGGCATAGGCCGACGCGTCTGGAGCGCCGACCAAACCGGCGACCGACGCGACATTGATCACCACGCCATGTTTGGCTTCCATCATAACCGGCAAGACATACTTCGAGACGAGAAAAATGCCCTTCAAATTTGTATCTAGCACCCGGTCCCAGGTTTCCTCATCCAAATCGGTGACACGGCCCGGCCGCCAAATTGCCGCATTGTTCACCAGGATGTCCACACGCTTGAAGTCCTGGATGATCTGCGGAATGACGCGCGCCACCTGTTGGGCATTGGAGACGTCCATTTCGTAAAAGCGACAAACCCCTCCCGCCTCGCGAATTTGGCGGCAGGTCTCTTCGCCACGGACGACATCCACATCTGTCAAGGCGATCTCAGCGCCCTCCTGAGCGAACAATCGCGCTGTGGCAGCGCCGATGCCGATCGCACCACCGGTGATGAGTGCCACCTTGCCTTGCAGCTTCATTGGAACTCCCCTTTCCTCATTGCACCTTGATCAACTTTCGTAAGCCGGGTTTAACGCACCGTGCGCTTTCCGCCTCCCAGCACATCCGCCTCCATCAGCGCCTGCACTTCGGATTTGGTCACGATGGGAAGATCGAACATCAGGGTTTGTTTGATGCGCGTGGCGGCATCCCCCACCAGTAAACCTTTCTCCATCCCCGCAGGCGTAAATCCTTCCGTCAGCAGCCCGTAATAGAAACCGGCGTTCCACGTATCGCCGCCCCCTAAGCGGTCTAACAGTACAATGGGCCGCACTGCAGCCGAGCGGTAGAAGTTGCCTTCGCTATCCATAACGGCCGACTCCCAGCGATGCTGTTCAAAGGAGTCGGGATAGCGTATGGTGATGGCCACCATTTTCGTCTTGAAGCGCCGGTTGATCTCCGCGGCGAAGGCCCGTAGGTCGTCATCGTGCAGCTCGCCGATCTCACCTTTGTCAATTTCCTCCGCGCTGTAGCGGCCGCACCCCATCCCATACACCTGGGCCATATCTTCGATGGTGGTGATGAGCACGTCCACGTGTTCGGTCACGAGCGGGGTCATCACCGCGGCACATTGCTCCTTGTTCCACAGCGTGGCACGATAGTTAAAATCGAGCCCCACCAGACAACCCTCGGGGCGGGCAGCCAATGCCTCTTGAAAGGCTTCCAGGAGATAATTGCGCTCATAGCGGCTGTGGGCTGCCAGGCCAAAGGTGATCCCGGACGTGTGCAGCAGTCGGCAATCGCGCAACAAACTCTTCCAATCCACCATCCCAGCGCCCAGCCGGCTGGCGGCGGAATACATGCGTTGATACCAGCCGACATCGCGGCGCGGGGTACGGCCGATCTCATAGAGAAAACGACCGATGGGCTCGCTTCTGGGCGCCCAGACGATATAATCAGTATT
>JANXAX010000173.1 GCA_025062175.1 Anaerolineae bacterium
CTGTCACCATCGCCAACCCAATCCCCGGGTAGGAAAAGACCATTTCCACCAGGATATCTCCGCCTAACAGGTATCCAGCCTGCAACCCAATCACGGTCACTACTGGGATGAGCGCATTGCGCACCCCGTGGCGTGTGATCACCAAGCGCTCGCGTAGCCCTTTGGCGCGCGCAGTGCGCATATAGTCCTGCCGGATCACCTCCAACATGCTGGAACGCGTCATGCGCGCGATGATCGCCATCGGCGCCGTGGCAAGAGTGGCAGAGGGCAGGATCAAGTGCAGCAGCAAGTCCAGGGTGCCCGTCTGCCCAGGAGATTGAATGCCCGAGACGGGTAGGATTCCGAGCATCAGTCCGAAGACGATTTGGAGAATAATGCCCAACCAGAACACCGGGGTGGAGAACCCCACCAAGACCAAGACCATTGCCACCCGGTCGCCCAAAGAATATTGCCGTATGGCCGAGATAATCCCCGCCGGTACGCCCACCAGGCAGGCAACGCTGAGCGCCAGCACCATCAGATAAGCTGAATTTTGAAAACGGCCTGCGAGATAGGGAAGCACTTCGCGCTTGAGCTGGATGGAGCGTCCCCAGTCGCCGCGCAAGACACCTCCTAGCCAGCGCAGATACTGGATGTGGATGGGCTGGTCCAGGCCCATATCACGTCGCAGTTGATTCACCGCCTCTTCGCTGGCGCGCGGGCCCAACATGATTTTGACCGGGTCGCCAGGCGCCAGCTGCATGATCAGGAATACCAGCAAGGTCACGCCAATCAAAACGGGTATCAAGCTCAATACACGCTGGACGACATAACGCGTCATATTCACTCGCTCAGCAGTGGGCTCGTTTCACCATTGCTGCGGGTCACGCATGTCGTGCGTGACCCGCAGCCCAGCAATGTTTCATAGGAGAGGGAAGCGCTCTGCCACTACTGTTCTATCCACACATCCGCGAAGCGGAACGGACCCGTAGGATGGAGCTTGAAGTTCTGGATGCGCTTGTCCATCGCCACGATTTGCGTCTCGTGGTCGATCCAGATCCAAGGGGCATCTGCTACGATCAGCTTCTGGGCTTGCTGGTAGATCTCGACGCGCTTGGCACGATCGAGTGTGGTGCGTCCCAGACGCAATAGCTCATCCACTTTCTCATTCTTATAGTATCCGCAGTTGAAACCATTCGGCGGCCACTGGTCGCCGCTAAGCAGGATGTACAGATGGTTGTCCGGGTCGCCGTTGTCACCGATCCAGGAGAGGGCCATCAGGTCCCATCCAGGATTCTTCTCGGGCGGCACGATACCTTGCTCTAGGAAAGATCCCCACTCGAAGGTCTTGATCTGGCAGTCCACCCCGACTGCCTTGAGATCAGCCTGGATGGCGGTGGACATCAGCACGGGCTGCTGCATGCCAGAGCCGGATTCAGGCGTCCAGAACTCACAGGAGAACCCATTCGGATAACCCGCCTCAGCCAATAGCTGCTTGGCTTTCTCCGGGTTGTAGTCATACCGTTCTACTTCATCGGTATAACTCCAGACCACGGGCGGCAGCGGGTTGATGGCCAGCACGCCGGTGCCTTTCAGGATGTTGTCGACAATGGCTTGCTTGTTCACTGCATAGTTGAGTGCCCTGCGCACCCGTACGTCATCGAACGGCTTCTTGAGCGTGTTGAAGTACACCCACCAGGTGTGCATGCCGGTCTGCTCGACCACCTTGAAGTTGGGATCGTTGCGCAGCCGCTCCAGATCATCCGGCGGGATGTTCACCATGAAGTTGATGCCTCCTGCTAATAGCTCGGTCAGCCGCGCTTGGTCCTCGATGATGGGACGGAAGATCAGTCTATCCACGTAGGCCGGCTTGCCCCAATAATCCGGGTTCCTCTCCAGTATGATCTCGGCGCCAGGCGTCCAGCTGACGAAGCGATACGGCCCCGTGCCCACCGGATTGATGGAAATGTCGCGCCCGTACTTCTTGATAGCCTCGGGGCTCACCATAAAGGCAGGGTGCATTGCCAAGTGGCTGATGAAAGGCGCCAGCACGTATTCGAGCGTGATCTTGACTGTGTACTCGTCTACCACATCCACCTGCTTGACCGCGCCCCAGGTGAATTCGGCATAGACGAAGTCACCTGTATCATGATAGGGATGATTGGGATCGATCTGGCGCTCGATATTGAACTTGACCGCCTCGGCGTTGAACTCGGTGCCGTCATGGAATTTCACCCCTTTGCGCAGGTGCAATGTGTACTCCAGACCATCCTCGGAGATTTCCCACGACTCCGCCAAACCGGGTTCTACCTCGGTGCTCTCGTCTTTGAAGCGCAGCAATCCGTCGTAGAGGTTATACGCTGCTCGGATGGTGTTATAGTCGGTCACCTGAGGGGCATCCAGGGTGACAGGCTCAGCCTGCAGACCGACAATGATCGTGCCTCCTACCTTTGGCTCCTGCGCGTAGGCAGGCGGTGTCACAACCGATGTGCCCATCAGAGCAAGACATAGCATCACCACTAGGGCGAGAAAGGTTCTTTTCGGGGTCATACTCTCCTCCTAAGCAATGTTCGATGTGCTAATGCGCTGAATCGTCAGGCTTTCAGACATTCCTGCTCAAAGTTTTGATACCTTGCTCTATCACCTCCTCGCTATAGAAATTGGGACAGATAGCTTGATCCCATCTGCCGGGCGAAGTTACCTTGGCCTCTTAAGAATTGAGTGGCAAGTATACTATCAGCAGCCTCCTATGTCAATGGAGTGCGGTCAACAGTCCAGGGCTTTTCAGTTCTCGGGGAAGGAGGTATCATAGGGGGATAAACCAGGAGACGAAAAGGAGGCGCAGCGATGAGTTCATCCCAAAGCCAGAAAAGTTTGCTTGATTACCTGTGCGCACTGCCGGACCCGCGGCAGCCCCAAGGGCGACGTTATCCGCTGGTCGGGCTGCTGGCGTTACTGATCCTGGCGACCTTGCATGGGGAAAACAACCTGCACAGGATGGGGCGGTAGGCACAGGCGCATCAGCACCTTTTACTCGCCCGTTGGACTTCTAGGCGACGGGACGCGTGCCGGGGCTGACGACATTGTGGAAATTGATGTGGCGACTGGATATAGGGACGGCGTATCAGGCAGTGCGGGAGTGGGTGATGGCGCACGCAGCCCGCGCACCGGATACACCGCCTCGTGGTTGTCCTTCACCCAGCCGATGTAACCGTCCCCTTCTTACCACCTGTTCCACCAGGCGGTGTTGTAAGAGCTTCGCATCCTTACTCACCATCTTGCCTCTAGAGGTATCTCCTCCAACAGCGCCAGCGCTGCTTCCAGCGCATCCCCTTTCACGCCACGCTGCTGTAGTACCGCGGCCAGTTGCTGTGCCGTCAGGACCAGAGCCTGCACCGCTGGCAGTTCGCCCCGCTTGCCTGTGTGCAGATGTCTGGTATCGAGGCTGGTCACCGTCACCGCGCCCCAGTCCCGTGCCCAGGTGTTCATCGCTTGCAGCAGCGCGCCCACATCCAGTCGCTGTAACAGGTTCCACAGCGTCGTCAGCGCCGGCAAGCGTCCTCTTGCTCCGAAACCCAACGGTTGGAGCAACAACTGCTGGTGTGCCCGTGCCCACAGCCACATCCCGCGCAGGCTGCTTTGCCCGTGTAGTGCCGCCAGGATCAGCACTGCCAATAACCCGGCTAGGGGATAGCGCTGCCCTTGGCGCTGCCGTGGATCAGGCACCGCGCGTAAGTGATCAAGCAGGCTCTTCCGACCCTGTGATGAGCCCATCGTTTCGCCTCCTTTGCGTCTCCTGATTTGTTTCTATAATACTCCCCTTCGAAAGAACTGAAAAATTTGTCTACGTATGAGCGCATCGGTTTGGGGAGAGGAATCGAGCTGCGCGTGTAAGCAAGTGGTTTCGACTGCTCGCCGTAGTCGTGGCTTGGAGGATGGTCGCGACTCTGGGCTCTTGCTTTCGTTCGCCAAAGCGGGTAACCAAAATGTTTTTCAAAAGCCTCATACCCTGCGGTTGACAAAGATTGTTTCATGGACTAGCATATAACCCCAAGAGACAAGATATTTTGGCAGAAAAATTTGCGAGGTTGGGGAAACAGCCTATGGTGAAGCTGCTGATGAGCTGGGATATCCGACCGGGACGTGAAAGCGAATATTTTGAGTTTGTCGTGCGTGAGTATGCACCTACTCTGACTCGTCTGGGCATTCAGCCAACCGAAGCGTGGTACACCATTTACGGTGATGGGCCCCAGATTCTGACCGGCGCTGTGACGGAGGACTTACAGTCTATGCGCGCGGTATTGCAAAGCAAGGAGTGGCAGGCTTTGCACGAGAAACTCATGAAATATGTGACCAACTACCGCCAAAAAGTGGTGCAAGCAAGCGGGCGTTTCCAGCTGATGTGACCACCAGGACAAAACTGGAGAGTAAAAGCTAAGAGCGGGCCAGGTACTCTGCCCAAGCCCGCTCTTAGCTTTGGAGAAAATTCTCCGCTCACTTCTCCGTCCGGGTAGAAGCTACCTTTTCGGTGGCTGTCTTAGTCTCTTCGGAACGCTCCGCTCTCTCTTTGCCGTTGGCGTCCTTGTGATTGGAATCGGGAGCTCCGGGCGAAGAGGTCTTGCGGTTGTCCGTCGAGTAGAATCCAGAACCTTTGAAGACTATGCCCACGGGCTGTAAAACGCGCCGTACCTGACCGTTGCAGTCAGGGCACTCTTGTAGTGGGGCATCCGAGAAATGCTGGAATCGCTCAAAGTGAAGGCCACACTGTACGCACTTATACTCGTAGATTGGCATAGACGTCACCCCTTCCTTTGTTCGATTTCCAGACACACAAGTTCATATTATACTGCAAGCGAAGCCTTCTTGCAATTTTTCTTGCCGGGGATGATTCCCCAGATCTTTCCAATGACTGGGTTGCTCATTGGGCCCACTGGAAAACCGAGGGCGTCATCGAGGAGATGGATCTATAAACCTTGCTGGAATGCTTGGAGCAGATTGCTGACTCACGCCTGCGCTACCTACACGAATAGCCGTCGCATAGACTTCTGGTGATTTTAATTCTGGCGGCGCACCGGGCTAAGTCGCTGCGTAGGATATGGTAATGAAGTGAGCAACAGACGGCGATGTCGTCGTGTCATGCGGCGTTCAAGTTATTCCCCAAAGGGTAAAAAATTCCCGGCTTAAGTATCGTCCGGAAACGTTGGCGCGTGTGTTGACGCACTGGCTGCTTCTCTGGGAGGGTTGTTGAAAACTCTGGTGTAATACGGAAAGAGCCATACGCAGGGAGGTTGATATGGCACGTCGCGTAACGCTTAATACACCTGCACCCGATTTCACTCTGTCGGATTGGCAGGGACAACCAGTGCAGCTTGCTCAATTCCGGGGTAAGCGGCACGTGGTGTTGGTCTTCAACCGTGGTTTCGTCTGACCGTTCTGCCGGCGGCATATGGCGCAGTTGCGTCAAGGGTATCCAGATTTCATCGCCCGCGGCGCGGAGGTCATCGTGGTCGGGCCGGAAGATGCCACCGCCTTTCGCAAGGTTTGGCAACAAGAGGGTTTCCCTTTCATCGGGTTGCCCGACCCCACACATTCTGTGTTGCGGCTCTACGGTCAGGAAGTCAACCTGTTCAAGCTCGGTCGCATGCCGGCTCAGGTGATCGTGGACCGTGCGGGGATTGTCCGCTATGCCCACTATGGCCATAACATGGCCGACATCCCATCCAATGCAGAGCTATTTGCCATCCTAGACGAGCTGAACACTCGGGATGTCGCGGCGACGGGTTGAGCACTGGCATTAGTGAGGAGGAAATACATCGCAGTGCAACAGTGTCGTCTGTGTGGCGTTC
>JANXAX010000174.1:0-2867 GCA_025062175.1 Anaerolineae bacterium
CGCCAGCGGCATATGTTGATCTCAAAGGGATATGGCAACTTGAAAGATAAGACATTCCGCATCGCCCATATGGGCGATACCACAGTGGAGGAGATCAAGGCGTTGCTGGACGCGATCAACGCCTTCCTCAGCGGCAAATGAGCAACTTTTTGGCCCAGCTCATCGCCCTCATCGAGGACCGGAAACAGCATCCGCGCGCCGGTTCTTATACCAATCGGTTGCTCAGCGATCCGGTCCACGCAGCACGCAAGGTGGGTGAAGAGGCAAACGAGGTGGTCGTGGCTGCTCTGGCACAATCTGACCAACGCCTGGTCGAGGAGATGGCCGATTTGATCTATCACAGCCTGGTGTTGTTAGCCGCCCATGGGATCAGCTGGTCCGACGTGCTGGCCGAGCTCCAGCGGCGTCACTCGGAACGCACAGAAGAAACGCGATAAAATTGGGAGCGGGCACCACGTGCGCATATCCCGTTGCAGTAAGGCACACGGAACGTTTTGCTCGCATCCGGTGGTGCCCGCCAGATTGGGTGCACTTTTGCGAGAATGCGCTCGGCTTTTTACGTTTTGCGCATCGTCACCAAACGCACTCCATAGCGGCGCACCTGGCGAAAGTTCGCCCCTTCGCTCACCGCACATAACACGGCATCGATATCCTCGACCAAGCTACCGGAGAGGATATGCACGCCGTAATCAAAGAGCACCGGTGACATGGGTGTGCTCGGCCCCAAAACCAGCACTAGAGCATCAGGTCGACACAACGCGACGAGTTCCTCGAACGTGCGGTTCATGAGGGTTGTGGCGCTCATCGCGACCACATCCGCTTGAGGGAGGACTTCACGCGCCGCTTCTGCCGGCAGGTCGTCTCCCTGTGGGTGCCTCTCCAACACCCAAAGCGTACCGGCAACAGCGCGACAGCGTGGCAGGAATGGGAAGTGACCGACGACGGCCACGCGCCGGCCGGCACCCTCTGTCATGATCACCTCCTCAGCGTTGAGCTCGATATAGTGCTCTGGATGGGGTGTCAGCAACGCGTTCACCGCTGCCATGCCGATGGACACCTCAAGCGAGCTGGGCGAGCGGATGAGGGCTGCCAGCTGACGACCAGTGTAGCGAGTGAGGTGGCCGGCATCGCTCACATCATCCACCCCGGTGTGATGATGGTCATTTTCACCCACCAATGTGGCCGCCAGGCCACAGCGGCGTCGCCCTTGTACCTCCGCCACCACCGCAGTCCAGAATGCCCCAACACGCACTTCCCTGACAATGCCATCGGGTAGTGTGGCTAACAGATCGTCCAAGAGAGACATCGGTTCAACCTCAGGTGGCTATATCCCTCTGATCAGGAATTTTGAGTTGCGGATCCGAGCCGCCGTGAAGGGACGATGAAGCGGCCTCGTGTCTACGCGTGCGGCTTGGTTTCGTCTAGCACCTGCCGAACAGTGCGGGCTAATTCGAACACGCTGACTGGCTTTTGCAACCAGGCTCTCCACGGTGTCCCATGATCTCCTCTGGCGATGACATCGCCACTATAGCCAGACATCATGATCACCTTGATATTCGGGCGCAGCGCGAGCACACGCGTGGCCAGCTCGCGGCCGTTCATGCCGGGCATAACCACATCGGTGAGCAGGAGATGAATCTCACCTGCGTGCGTTTCGGCCAGGCTCAGAGCATCCCGTCCATCACCCGCTTCGAGCACATGATAGCCCTGATGGCGCAAGGCATGGACGACCAGCTGGCGTACAGCCGGTTCATCCTCGACGACCAGGATAGTTTCTGTACCCCGTGGTGTGAGCGGCCCGGTGCCGGGACGTATCGCTGTGATGGATTGAGCCTCCTGGGTGCGCGGCAGGTAGATCAGGAACGTTGTGCCACGGCCTGGCGCGCTTTCTACCTCGATGTATCCTTCGCTTTGACGCACAATGCCATATACCGTCGCTAGCCCTAGGCCGGTGCCCTGCCCTAACGGCTTGGTGGTATAGAACGGCTCGAAGAGATGGTTCATCACCTCCTGGCTCATACCACAGCCATTATCGCGCACCAGCAGACGCACATACTCACCTGCCGGCATGCGCTCACCGCGCACCAGTTGCGCCTCCGGAAACGTGACGTTGGCGGTCTCAATGGTCAACCAACCCCCGTCGGGCATTGCATCGCGTGCATTGACTACTAGATTGAAGATCACCTGCTCGATCTGCGAGGCATCTGCTTTGATCGGCCACAGGTCCGGCGCCGCCAGGATCTCCAAAGTCACATCCTCGCCCAGAGCCTGGCGCAACATGGCCTCGTTGTTCGCGAGGATGTCATTCAGGTTGAGTACACGCAGCTGCATCGCCTGCCGACGGCTGAAGGCGGTCAGCTTGCCCACCAGCTCGGAAGCCCGCCGGCCAGCGGACAGGATCCGGTCCGCATACGCACGTGCCGGCTGGCCTTCGGGCAGGCTGGTCTTGAGCAGCTCGGCGAAGCCATTCATGACCGTCAGCAGGTTGTTGAAATCGTGGGCAATGCCGGCGGTCAACCGCCCGATGGCTTCCATTTTTTGGGCCTGGAGCAGTTGCGCTTGAAGCTCCTCTTGCGCTGTTTGAGCTTGCTTGCGCTCGGTGATGTCACGGTTGCTGACGCGCCAGCCCAGCCAGCTGCCATCCTCAGCATAAATCGGTTGGCAGACGTGGCCGAGCCAACGCACTTCACCGTCGCGCCGAATGATGCGCAGCTCAATCGCTTGGACATCGCCGGGTACTGGTGCGCGATCAAAGTGCGGTGTGAATCGCTTGCGGTCCTCGGGATGGATCATGCGCATCACCAAGTCAGGATCTTGCATGATCTCGGCAGGTGTATAGCCAGTGATGCGCTGACATGAAGGGGATG
>JANXAX010000174.1:2877-5812 GCA_025062175.1 Anaerolineae bacterium
CGCGATCCAGAGCTCCCAGTCGTAAGTGAGGTCGGCCATCAAACGAAAGCGCCGTTCGCTCTCGCGCAGTGCCTGGTCGGCACGCCAGCGCGCCAGTGCTGTCAGAAACACCTGCCCCAGCAAGACGAGGCGTTGCACCAATTCGTCCGGCCAGGAGCGCTCGCTGTGTGAACAGCTCAGGGCGATGCTCCCCAACAATCTCTCTCCACTACGCAATGGCACCACCAGAAAGGAACGATCGCCTATCATAAGGAAGCTTTCCCGGTCCGTGGCCGCCTCATCGGGCAACTCATCCGTGCGGGAGAAACGCACCACCTCGCCGCACCGTATGCGCTCGAACACGTAAGGATAGCGTTCTGGACTGGGATCGAAAGGGGGAGATGGCACCCCCGCCGCCGTCCAACGGTACACTGCACGGAGTTGCACGTCTGGAGATAGTTCGACCAAGGTGATGCGGTCGACTTGCATATGGTGACCAATCAGCCCGAGTGCTTGATGGACGCGTTGCTCAAAATCGTGTTGGGATGGAGCGACGAACCGCGCAAGGATGTCCACCAGGAGATGTTCGAAGTGCAGCTGCTCTTCCCGCGCGGCGAGGGTCTCCTTCCACGGGGTGATATCCCGGCTGATCCCGATGATCCCGATGACATGACCCTGGGCATCCCGCCATGGCACCTTGGTCGTGGCATGCCAATGGACACTGCCATCGGCATAGACGATCGGTTCCTCGCGTTCGAAGAGCGGCTGGCCGGATTGCATTACCTGAAGATCATCGGCGCGATAACGTTCGGCCAGTTCTGGAGGGGTCAGGGCAAAGGTGCTTTTGCCGGTTATCTCCTCTGAGGAGTCAAACCCATGCAGACGGGCAAAGGCGAGATTGCTCAGGACATATGTGCCTTCTACATCTTTGATGAAAACCGCGTCGGGCATGTGGTCAATCAATGCGCGCAGCAAGTTGCGCTCGGTGGCCAGTGCCTCAAGCACTTGCTTGCGCTCGGTGATGTCCTGGGTGATGCCCACTGCCCGCACCAGATGACCCTGAGCATCGCGCAATGGCACCGCGCGCGCCCAAATCCAGCGCTCGCGGCCGTCACGCCGCCGAATGCGATACTCCACGTTGTATGATGGCGACCGACCCTCGAGAAAAGTGTGGAGCGCTTCGAGCACGCGCGGTCGATCCTCCGGATGGATCAAGCTGGACCAGGTGTCGTCAGACCAGCACGCTTCGTGGGCGCTGATACCGAAGATACGTTCGTATGCCGGATTGACGTAGGTGACGGGCATGGAACCATCGAGCTGGCGTGTGCGAATCCACGCTGCGTCGGCTAGGTTCTCGACCAACAGGCGAAAATGTTCCTCACTTTCGCGCAGTGCCGATTCGACGCGCTTCCACTCAGTGATGTCGCGGCTGATGCCGATGACCCCAATAACGTTGCCCTGGGTATCCCGCCACGGCACTTTGGTGGTCGAATACCAACGCGTCACACCTCTGGCATCTATAATTGGCTCTTCATGGTTGAGCAACGCCTGGCCAGAGCGCATTACCTGGAGGTCACAGGCACGATAGCGTTCGGCCAGCTCGGGTGGGTCGGTGTCAAAAGTGCTCTTACCCACCAGCTCCTGAGGAGAAGCATAGCCCTTGACTTGCGCATTCGCCAGATTGCAGGTGACGAAACGTCCCTCGCGATCCTTGATGTAGATCAAGTCCGGCAGGTGATCGATCAGAGTGCGCAGCAAACTGTGTTCCGCATCTGCCACGACGGGTGCTACCTCAGGAGCTTCTGGGAGACGCTCTGTCTCGCTCACGCTGTTTTGGGGTCGATGCTGCGGGACTTCCTGCTTGTTCATTGGCTCTCCCCCTACCCCGGCTACGATACACTTATCGGCCTGATCGCTGTGATAATTAGCGCCCCGAAGAACTTCTCACCGGCGAGTATCGGTTGCAAGATTGGGGATGAACGAAGCCAACCGAGCTGGCATTACTTTGGTTCACCATCAAAAGTTTATTCAGTAGCGCAACGGCCGGACTCAAGCGGAGACAATGACTCTGCGGCTATCTCTTCGGGCGAAGCTAGGTAGAGTTCTGTAGCTGGATAACGGGAGTGGATGGGAGTCGAACCCACCAGCGCTCGCTGCTCGCGACCGCTCACCGATTTTGAAGACCGGGGCGTCCACCGGGACACTTCCACCCCCATATGTTGTGCTCTTTCTCCTGGTTAATGTGCCTGTTCTCGGTCGTGATCCCGCTGTGCCCAGCGCCCCTGGCCGGACTTGAACCGACGACACGCGGTTTAGGAAACCGCTGCTCTATCCTTCTGAGCTACAGGGGCAGGTTTACTAGCACCATTCTCATTGTATGTAATGTGGCTTCTCTTGTCAACGACACTGCTGGGGGTAAGAGAAACTGATCCGCACGTGTGAACAGGCGGCTCAACTGCTCCGACAATCGCGGCTCGGATAACCGGCGCACGTACCCTCTACGTTTGTCATCAGCCAATCAGGGGGCTATAATGGTTGCTTAGTGATTACCACTGAAAGCCATGGAGCGCCTAGCCTATGCCGCCCATTAGCCCCTCGTTTCAGATTGGACCGCTGACAATCCACCTGTACGGCGTGATTATTGTGATCGGCGCCATCGCAGCCGGCGTTCTAACCGCTATCGAAGCCAAGCGCAAAGGCGATGATCCAGAACACGTCTGGAATATCGTGACGTGGTGTCTATTGGCCGGTATCTTGGGAGCACGTCTCTACCATGTGTTGTCCTCTCCTCAGGGAAGCGCCATTGGTTTCCGTTATTATTTCATCACCAATCCGTTTGAAACCGTGCACGTGTTCGGTCTTTCCTTTCCGTTCCCCACCGCGCTGATGATCTGGAATGGTGGATTGGGGATTTACGGGGGGATCGCTGGTGGTGTGTTAGCGTTGGCAGTTTATG
>JANXAX010000175.1 GCA_025062175.1 Anaerolineae bacterium
GAGGACTTTCGGGTCTGCACCCTGCAGCTGGACGAAGCGCCACCAGCAGAGCTGCTGGAACGCATCATCACTATGGTCGGGGAACAGGCCAAACAGACCAGCAAAGTCGAAGTGCCATTTGAGCGCATTATCCCGCCGCGGGAGGCATGGTGGCAGGAGCGCAGTTTGCAGGGGTTGAGTGTGCCGCTGGGCCCCGCCGGGGCGCGCAAAGTGCAACATTTGGAGCTCGGTTCCGGCACCTCGCAACATGTCCTGGTGGCCGGCAAGACCGGTTCCGGCAAGTCCACGCTGTTGCACGTCCTCATCACCAACCTGGCGCTGCGCTACAGCCCCGACGAGGTGCAGGTGTACTTGGTAGATTTCAAGAAGGGAGTGGAGTTCAAGCTTTATGCCAGCTACGCCCTGCCGCACGCGCGCGTGGTTGCGATCGAGAGCGAACGCGAGTTCGGGTTGAGCGTGCTGCAGGGATTGGATGCCGAGCTCAAGCGCCGCGGCGAGACGTTCCGCGCGGCAGGGGTGGACCACATCGCCGACTATCGGACGCGCACTGGGCAGGTGATGCCGCGCATTCTGCTGATCGTGGACGAGTTTCAGGAGTTCTTTGCCGAGGATGACCCGATCGCCTCCCAGGCGGCGCAGATTTTGGACCGGCTGGTACGGCAGGGGCGAGCGTTTGGGATGCACGTGTTACTGGGCTCGCAGACACTGGCGGGCAGTTACAGCCTGGCGCGCAGCACGGTGGATCAGATGGCAGTGCGCATTGCGCTACAGTGTTCTGAGGCCGACTCGCGGCTGATCCTGGCGGACGACAACCCGGCGGCGCGGCGGCTGTCGCGCCCGGGCGAGGCGATCTATAACGATGCCAACGGATTGGTGGAGGGCAATCATCCTTTCCAGGTGGTGTGGCTTTCAGACGAAAGGCGGGAGCGGTATCTCCAAGAGATCGCCGATCTGGCCCTGGAGCGGCACTACCGTCCACCGCAGCCGCAGATTGTCTTCGAAGGGAATGCCCCGGCGGAGGTGGAGAAGAACCGACTGCTGGAGGAGTTGTTGGTGGCACCCACCTGGCCGTCGCATCGACGCCACAGCGTTGCTTGGCTGGGCGAGCCAATTGCGATTGCCGACCCTACAGCGGCATATTTGCGGCGACAGAGCGGCAGCAATCTGCTTATCGTCGGGCAGAACGACGAGGCGGCGCTGGGGATGATGGCGGTGGCGTTGCTCGGCTTGGCCGCTCAGCATGCGCCCCAGGATGCCGCGTTCTATGTGTTGGACTTCGGCGCCGTGGATGCGCCGTATGCCGGGCTGTGGGAGCAGTTGGCCGCGATTTTGCCGCACAAGGTGAAGGTGGGACGGCGGCGGCAGTTGGCTGAGTGGATCGGGGAATTACACGCCGAGGTGCAGCAGCGGTTGGAGGACGAGCAGCCGAAGGTGGTGTCGCATTTCCTCTTCTTCTACGGTTTGCAGCGGGCGCGTGACCTGCGCCAGGAAGAACTGGGCTTTGGAGGTTTCAGCAGTTTTGGCGAGGAACCGACTGCCCCCAGTCTGGCACAACAGTTTGCCACGATCGTGCGCGAAGGGCCGGACGTGGGCGTTCACACATTGGCCTGGTGTGACACGTTCACCAATCTCACGCGCAGCCTGGAGCGTCGCAGCCTGCGCGAGTTTGCTATGCGGGTGGTCTTCCAGATGAGCGCCGAGGATTCGACCAACTTGATCGACGCGCCGCTGGCGAGCAAGTTGGGGCTCTATCGGGCACTGTTCTATGATGAAGAAGCGGGTCGACTGGAGAAGTTCCGGCCATATGGCTTGCCGTCAGCGCACTGGCTAGACCAAGTGAAAGGCTGGCTGGCAGGCAAGGCGCTGCCGGCATGAGGAAAGCGGGACACGCCAACAACGCATCGAAAAAAGTCATCGCTTGACGCTTTCGACCGTCTCCCAGAGGCGCCGGTCGAAGGTGCAAGAGATCACCGGCTCGCCCAGGACGTCCTGCTAGATCGCAGCGGACGGGTGCACGGCATCATAACCGCGCGAGCTATGCTCCCAGACGGAGGTTCGAACCGCACCGTGTGCGTCCGCAAGCGGCTCCGTTCTCCCCTGATGGGAGAGGGCCAGGCTGGGAAAATGACCCTGCCCCCTGACGGTCGCGACGCGGATACAGGGCCGCAGCACGGTTGATGGTACTCCGCTGTGGCAGCGCGCTCAGCGGCGTGTGGCAGTCGCTGGGCTTGTCGCACGCCGCGAAGTGTCCAGCCAGGCGGTCAACAGCAGGCTGGGCAGCAAGGTGGCGATGGCGGTCACGTACAGCATCGGGCGGATGCCCATCCCCTCGGCGAGCATGCCGCTCACCCACGGACCGGCGAACATACCAATGGAATAAAGCGCCTGGTACAGGCCCATCGCTGTGGTGCGTTCATGCTCGGCCACGTAGCGGATGCTCATGCCCATCGTGACCGAGTAGCCGATGCCGAAACCGATGCCCAGCAACGCTTGGGCGAGGTAGAGCAGGGTCAGCGCAGGGGTGTACGCCGCCAGTGCCGTCCCCATGGCGGCGGCGATGCAGCTGGCGTACACCAATAGCCGGGCGTCTACCCATCGAACGAGTGAGCTCACCAAAACGCTGCTGACGATTGTCATCGCCACGTTGAGCGTGACCAGCATGCTCTGTGTCACGTCGCCGGCCCCCATCTCCTTGGCCAGGATGGGCAGGAAGCCGAAGGTGGTGCCGAAGGCGATGTAATGCACAATGATCGACAGGATAGACGGCAGTAACACATCGCGACGCGTCGCCAGTTTGCCCAATCCGGCCAGCGAAGGCGGGTGTGGCGGGCGCGCTTCCTCGTACGTCGTCAGCGTCAGCAGCGCGGCCAGCGCGGCGATGCCGGCGGCGAGGTAGAAGGCCAGAGTATAGCCCCCCAGCTCGTTCAGCCAGCCGTTCAAACCGGTGGCTAACATGCGGCCGGCGAAGGCGACGAAGTTGAGCATGGCGGTGGCGCGCACCGAGTCTTCAGGCGGGAAGAAGGCATTGAACAGTACCACCAGAGGCACCCATGTGCCAGCTGCCAGGCCGGTGATGGTGCGCGCGATCAGCAGGCCGCTGGCGCTCTGGGCGCTGCCCAGCAGGAAAGCCCCCAAAGCCAATAATGCCAGACAGCCGGCGACGAAGGGTTTGCGCCGGCCACGCCAGTCCGCGGCAATGCCGATGGGCAGCCGGATGATCCCCTGCCACAGCCCGTACATTGATAGGATGGTGCCCACCATAGCAAGGTCGGTCGTCTTGCTCTGCACATAGTTGGGCAAGGTGGGCACGTAGAGGTAGAGGCCGACCCAGTACAAAAAGCCGACAGCGGCGATCAAGGCGACGTTGAAGCGGCGTGTCATCAGGATGCTCCTCGGTGTGTGATACCGTTCATTTTACTTGCATTGGCTGCGGACACAAAAGGGGCGAAGATTGTGGTTTGGGTTGGCACATCGCACTGGCTAGGGAGACCAAAGAGTGGCGCGAGAACCAGACTGCACCGTGCGCGTCAGTCGCGGCACGGATGAGCCGAACCGAGCCACGCGCGCGAGACAGCAGCTCGGGACGCCTGGCGGGCTCAAGTCCGGGGCTGGTGAGCCAAGTCGGCTGAAGCCGACACCATACGGCGGCAGCCGGAAAGCTCATCCGGGTGTGTGCCCCATAGCGTGGAATGTTCCCTCACCTCCTGTGTCCCCTGTATGGATGAATAATTATTTGCCCCTACGCGCTGCGAGCGGGGAGAGCAGATTCCCTCCCCCCACTTTTGGGGAGAGCCGAGGTGAGTGGGATAACACCACCCCCTTACGGTCACGGCGCGATACAGGGCCACGGCGCGGACAGGCGGTTGCCATCCCAGTGTATTTTTCCATCCCACCCTAAGCGGGAATGCACCCCTTTCTCCCCCCATGTTTCCGTCACCCGCAAGTTGGTGTATAATTCCCCTCGGTGTGGCAGACAACGGACGGGAAGGGGAGCCAATCAAAAGCGCTGTCGAGGGCATGGGTGCGCGTCTGGAGCTTGGGCGGATTGTTGGTCGCCGCACTGGCGGTGCTGGTTGCGCTGTGGATTGGCCAGCGCGTCTCTCCCCCGGTGGGGCGAGACACGAACGTGCTCCTCTTCGAAGCAGATGGAGGCGCCAACTGGCGAGCGCTGCTGCTCAGCGGTGCGGTGTTACAGGCACGCGCGCAGGTGTGTTACCCGCACACACGCGGCCTGGAAGGTTGGAGTGTGCGCGGTGGACGCTTGGAAGTGCGCATGGCGCCTGGAGTGTCGCCGCGATGGCTGGTGCGTGAGGCGAGACGATTGGGCATGATTGAATTGGTGGAAGGTGGCACTGAATTTTTGCCCATCGGCCAGCACGTCCGAACTGGCCCTGTCGCCCAGCCCGACTCGGATGTCTACGAGACGGTCCTGACAGCGCACCATTTTGTCATGGCCGAGGTGGCGTTGCGCGCTGGCAAGCCGGTGATCGCCTTTCGGCTCACCCCGCAGGGGGATGCACGCCTGGCAGCGCACACCGATATGCACAGTGGTTACTACCTGTGTCTGGTGGTGGATGGCACAGTGGTGAACTGTCCCATCCTGCGCACGCCCCTGATGGAGCGACACGGTCTGATCGAACTGCGCGGCCAGGTGACCCTGGCACAGGCGCGTACCTGGGCGGCTCTGTTGCGCAGCGGCCCTCTGCCGGTGACGCTCCGCGCGGTGGCAATGCCTTCCGGAGTTGCGGTGGATGACGATTCGTTGTGTACATTCGAGTGAGAGGACATAGTCGCGTATGATCACATTGCTGGCGTTTGTGCTGGTCTTGGGCATTTTGATTTTCGTGCACGAGCTGGGACATTTCATCCTGGCAAAGCGCTTTGGCATTCAGGTGGACGAGTTCGCCTTCGGCTATCCTCCCCGGCTGCTCAAGCTGTGGCAGGAGAAGGGCAGAGTCGTGCTAAACGGCAAGACGTTGACCCTGGGACGCCGCACCCGAGTGCCGCGCCAAGTCGAGGCGGGCAAACGGGTGGTCTATACCAGTCGACAAGAGCCCACCGGTGAGGAAGTGGTCACCCAGCTGGAGGTGGTGCCTGACAACATGTCGGATGAGGAGGTGGTCCAGAAATATGGCCGGCCAGCCAGCATGGTGGAGGATATCGAACGCGGCACCGAGTACACCCTCAACCTGATCCCCTTCGGGGGCTATGTGCGCATGTTGGGCGAGGAAGATCCCAGCGCGCCGCGCAGCTTCGCCAGCAAGAGCAAACGGATACGTCTGGCAGTGTTGATCGCCGGCGCGGCGATGAACCTCCTGCTGGCGGTCGTGGTCTTCACCGCCACGTTTATGCTGGGGGCGCCCGAGCCGGTGGCGATGGACAATGTGATGGTTCTAGGCGTCGCCAATGGCTCGCCAGCGCAGCAGGTGGGGCTGCGCGTCGGGGACATTATCAAATCGATCGATGGCATCGTGGTGCGTTCGCCTGAAGAGCTGGTGGCCTTGACCCAGGAGCGATTGGGCAAGGAGGTGCGGCTGGAGATTCGGCGCGGCGAGGAGACGCTTCGTGTCACGCTGGTGCCGCGTCCCAATCCTCCTCCTGGTGAGGGGGCAATGGGGGTCAGCATCCAAGCAGCCATTTCGAAGATCGACATCGTCTACTACCCTCCGCTGGAAGCGCTCTGGAAGGGGGTGCAGCAGGTCTTCAACACCGTGGCGCTGACTATCAGCGTGCCACTTTTGATTATCCGCGGTCTGCTACCTGCCGAAGCGGT
>JANXAX010000176.1 GCA_025062175.1 Anaerolineae bacterium
GAGCTGCGCGTCGAGGCGGAGTCCGCTGAGGGTCTCAAGCCCACCACGCTGGAGCAGAAGGTGATGGAGACACTGCGCCAAATCGGCGCCGAGGTGCTCGAAGAACACAAAGGGTAAAGCGCATTCGGGGAAGAGATTCTCCGCTCTGGAAACATTAAAGCCCACCAGGGCATGTGCCTCCCTGATGGGCTGATGGATCCTGCGCTCCCGTCGGAATGCTCGCCTCACCCCGGCTCTCTCGACGTGAATCGGGCTGCTGGTGGGGTGAGAATTCGAAACACCCTGTCGCTGTCAGGCGCGCGGATTGCCGCCACGTACTTCTTTGATCCAGGCCAACACCTGGCGCACCTTTTGGGTAATCCCATCCCAGTCCTTTGCCGCCACCGCTTCTTTGGTGATTAGATTGGAGCCCATTCCCACCGCACAGACGCCGGCCTTGAACCACGCCTGGATGCTTTCATAGGTGGCATCCACGCCCCCGGTCGGCATGATGCGCGTCCATGGCATCGGCCCCAGGATCGCTTTGACAAATTCCGGCCCCCCAACCGAGTTACCTGGGAAGATCTTGACGATTTCAACACCCAGCTCCTCTGCGTAAGAGATCTCCGACGCACTGCCGCATCCGGGCATATAGGCGATCTTACGCCGATTGCACAACCGTGCCACCGCCTCGTTGAGGATCGGCCCGACGACGAAGTTGGCGCCATAGGCGATGTACAGCGCCGCAGTCGGCTCATCGATGACCGAACCGACGCCCAGGATGACATCTGGGGATTCCTTCGCCAGGAAGCGAGACAGCTCCTTGAAGACCTCGGGCGCAAAATCGCCGCGATTGGTGAACTCGATCACGGGCGAGCCACCTGCGATGCATGCCTGCACAATGTGCTTGGCGACTTCAACATCCCCGTGATAGAAAACGGGCACCAGTCCAGTGTCCACAATGGTGTTCAGCACCTTTAATCGGTCAAAGCGGGCCATGGATGCACCTCCTATCAGTGTTTTGATTATGACCTTCCCATCTATTGCGGTCAGGGATAAGCGCTTGGCTCTTTCTCCATCATCAGGATGTCGAGCACGGGTGGGATGGAGCGAACCGGGATACCGATATCATACGATGGTCTTAAGGAGCCGGCAAGGCAAGCGAAATCTCGACATGGTCGCTGATCGGCTGAGCATCGGCGCCTAGTACCGGGAGACGTTGCAATGAAGGCCACAGGTAGAGGCCAACCTCGAGGTGCAGGTCATCGCGCGGGGCTTCCATTGGCAGCTTCAACCGATGTCCGTCCAACACCAGTTCGCCGGGCTGCCAATGGCTGGTCGGCCATACGGCACCCCAATGGGGTTGTGCGTCTGATTGCGCAATGCGGTGTCCCTCGGACGTCACCAGATGCACGAAAACGGTGTAGTCTTCCTGGACCGGCGCGTCCGCTCGCCATGCGAGCACCACAATCAACATGCCGGGATGTATCTCGTGCCGATACCCGACAAGGCGAATGCCGTTGGCAAAGACAGCTGCCATGGGGTTCATGGATACCCTCTCCGGGACGTGTGCCAAGTGCTGACCATCGCGACGGAATGAGCCAATCTGCACCCAAGTGCGCCGGTGATGAAGCATTGTCACCGGTTCGGCATCGCGTATGCAGAAGCGATGTCTCCAGTTCTGGAAATCGTGTGTCTCTACCACGGCGACACCTATATGAAATCGCGCACCTAATTGCCACGGCAACGTCTCGGTAATGATGAGCTCACCCGGCCGCCAACGCGCCGGCGGGTACCAGATGCTCGCTACCATAGGACGCTGCGTCGTATCTTCGATGATCACACCAGCATCGTCATAGAAGAAAGGCCACAGCCGTGTCCTGGCCGGCAAAGGCGCCAGCGCCTGCCAATACAGGCGTACCCCTGTCTGTTGCCAGATGGGGTCATCCACCAGATCATAGCCCACCAGTCGTAGCGCCACTCGATCACACCCTGGCGGAGCGAACTCCACGCGCAACGGGAATTGGGGGTGCCGGTCGTCGCCCACACGTAAGAAGTCATAGAAAGCGTCCGGCAAGCTGCGCGCACCGTGCACTCCGGTATCTGTCCGCGCCAGTAAGATGTAACCATCTGCGGCATCGACGATGGTGAACCGCCCGGACTCGATCAGACCTTGGAAGGTTTTGTAAACATCGTTGGGATGTGCATCGGTGCGGCTGGCAATGTCCAACAACACATACTCCGCATCTGCCACCGTCGGATATAGATAAATCTTCTCGCGGTGGGCCAGATGAGGATGCAAAGGAGGGGTTGTGGAGACGGTCGCCGCGGGAGGGATTTGAGCGATGAAACGCCCCAACAGGCGATGATGGGCTGTGATCTGCGGCCACTGGAAGTTGCGCGCTAAGGGTGTCCATCCGCGCTCCATATGGAACCCCACGCTCCATCCCAGCGTCCAGATGCTGCAGGCGACGAGAAAAGCACAACATCGCACGCTGCCCGGCTGCAGTGGAACGTCAGCATCGCGGGAGGAGGATGAGCGATACACGGCGCCGCGGCGTATCTGCACTTGATCGTCTGGACAGCCGGCCACCCAGCGCAACAACCGGCGCGTGCCATAAATAGCGGCGATGATCATAGCCGGCACCAAGGGCGCTGTGTAATGCTGCTGGCCGGAGTATTGCGCCGGGAAATCGCTCAGGAAGTTCGCCACCCCTACTGGCAGTCCTAACAGCAGATATTCGGGTGCCAACAGCGCAAGCCAACCGACGGGGGCGAACAGCTCGAGCATATAACGCAACCGCTCCGGTTGAGACAACACGGTCCAAAGTCCGGCAAAGCCGTCTTCAAACCAGGTATATCGGTGGGCCATGTAGACAGGGCCTGGGGTACCGTATACATGGCGCGCCAATGGTGCCACGATCAGCCAAGTTGCGATGCCATACCAGGCCAGGCTGATAAGCATGAGAGCAGCGGCATGCAGACGTCTGTGCCACACTGCCTCGGGTGACTCAGGCGACATAACAGTATGACCACCCCAGAGAAACAGAAATAATCCCAGCGCGAAGGTCAGGGTGGGCAGGTTCTCTTTGACCAGCATCGCCAGGGCGGCCCAGCCCCACATCCGGCCATAGCGGCGCTCGCTGGCGTACCAGAAGGCGAAGAGAAGCGGTGCGACGATCAACGGGTCGGCATGGAAGTCAGCCACGTTCGCGGCCTGGAGCGCTGGGAACATCAGATAAGCTACCACGAAGCTCAGTGGCAGCACAGCGCCCCGCAGCCGGATTTCCCGCGGATGTAACCGCACTGCAGAATCGGGATGGGGGTTTGCAAGGGCACGGCGCGCGATCCAGTAGACCGGCAGCGCGCCCAGCGCCAGCGCGAGGCTCTGGATGATGAGGATGGCGCGCACATCATCCCACAGGTAATAGATCGGTGCAATAATGAGAATGATGGGCTCCAGATGCTCAGCGATGCGCGAGACCTGACGGTCGTCCATCGTGCGCTCCAAAAAACGCCCATGCAGCGTGTTCCACATCGGCTGGTCGATAAAGGAGAGGTCGGCGGCATGCGAGGCGAGGGCAGCGTGGCGCTGCAGACTATAGACTGAAAAGAAGAGAAAATAGCCTGCCATCAGCGCAAGCACGAGGATGTCCGGCAGGGATAGACGCATGCCACAGCGTCGCTGCCGCGTCCAGAGCTTCGGTTGCGCAAGTCGGATGGATTTCACGGATGGTCGCCGTAGCCGTTGGGATGTGCTTTGTGCCAGCGCCAAGCGCTTTCAATGATCTCGTACAGGTGTGGGTAACGCGGCTGCCAACCCAGCTCACGGCGGATTTTCGCGCTGCTGGCGACCAGGACAGCTGGGTCGCCTGGTCGGCGCGGCCCCACGACCGCTGGGATGGGATGGCCAGTGATCTGGCGTGCTGTCTCAATCACCTCTTTCACGCTGAATCCCTGTCCATTGCCCAGGTTATAGGTACAACTACCACGTTCCAGCGCTTGCAGTGCCAAGATGTGCGCTTGAGCCAAGTCGATCACGTGGATATAGTCGCGCACACATGTGCCGTCTGGCGTCGGATAATCGTCGCCAAATATGGTGACGTTTGCGCGCTTGCCCAGCGCAACGCTGAGCACCAATGGGATCAGATGTTGTTCAGGGCGATGGTCTTCGCCCCGCTCTGCCGAAGCACCAGCGGCGTTGAAATAGCGCAACGTGGCGAAACGCAACCCCATCAGCCGGTCTAACCACGCTAGGATACGCTCTAAGATATATTTGGACTCGCCGTATGGGCTGCCTGGCACGATCGGTTCGTCTTCGTCAATAGGAATGCGTCGCGGCCGGCCGAACAGGTTGGCGGTCGAGGAAAGGATGAAGCGACGTACACCGTGCTGGATAGCACTCTGAAGCAGATTCAGTCCATTTGTGACATTATCGCCCAGATAGCGAAACGGTTGCTCCATCGACTCGCCCACGAGCGTGTACGAGGCAAAGTGCATCACCGCTTCAGGTTGGAACTCAGCCAGCACGCTCTCCAAGGCAACACGGTCGGCCAGGTCGCCCACCACCAAGCGCGCACCCGGATGGACTGCAGCGGCATGACCTTGGTACAGGTTGTCGAAGACCAACACGGTCTCGCCTGCTTCCACCAATTGCTCTACAACGATGCTTCCGATATAGCCTGCGCCACCTGTGACCAAGATGCGCATATTGAGCTCCTCACCTTACTTCAGGACAAGTTTAGCCCGACGAACGGGATCCTTCCAATAACCTGGATCACATCTCATTTAGACCACCCACCGAAATGGAAGGCGGTTATGGTTCCGGGATGAGCTCGCGGGTGAACAACGCGGCGTCCAGATATGTGCGTCGTTCTAATGTCCGGGTGACACAGCGGGCTTGCCCCCATGGGCTGGAATGCAAGATCAGTCCGGCTGGCAAACCGGTCTCGCGGTTCACCCACAAGGTCAGCCGTTCACCGGTGGTGCCAGTGAGCTCCAAGGCAATCGCCTCACCGCTTTCAATTTCCCAGCTATTTACCGCTACAACCATCGCCTGGAAGGGGTGCAGGAGCGTCCATTCCATCGCATCCAGCAAATCATCTACCAAGGGGATGCGCAGCTGGGCACGCGTCCCGGAGGAAATCTGCCGCTGTCGCATATCATACAACCAGACGTGCGAACCGTCATCCGCACGTATCAGTCCGTTCAAGGTGGCGACGGGTGCTTCCAGCGTCTCCACGCGCAGCCGCCCGTCGGCGGCATGCCATATCTCCGCCACCACCGGGCCGCGCAGCGGGGCATAGTGCCATTCGATCTGCCATACCGCGTGCCAATTGCCGGCCCATGCGTGCCGCGCACGTTCGAGCTCCACCGCGGCATCTATGGAGGGAATGCGCGTACACGCCGTCGTCAACAGGGCGAAGAAGAGGGGCAGCCAGTACACCCTAGTGGTTGTAGCGCGCATAAAGCGGATTATAGATCGAGCCTCTCAACCGCAAATGCAGGTACTCACCCACGTTTGGAACGGTCTAGAAATGCGTTCACTTCTCGTGCCAACAATTGCGCCCATCCAACGACGCAATCCATAATTGCTCTTCTGCCCATGAGCCCTTTGCCTGCGGATCTGCCATCGAGTTGGGCCCTGCGAGACGAATTCATCCCACCTGCTCCGGCAGCTCGCCCAGGTTGGCGAGCACCAGGTCGGGGGGCGAGGTCAGGCGCGCCACATCTTCGCGCTTTGTCACGCCGGTCAGCACCACCGCTGTCGCCATGCCGGCCTGC
>JANXAX010000177.1 GCA_025062175.1 Anaerolineae bacterium
ACCAGAGGCGCTGCGTCGCTTGTTGGACGGTTACCTGGCGACAGTGAAAGAGGAGAGCACGTCCACGTCCGCGGTTACAAGTCACAATATCATCGGTCTAATCAGCCCGCACATTGATTATCAGCGTGGCGGAGCAACGTATGCACAGGTGTGGCATGCCGCGGCAGCGGCGGTGCGTGCGGCTGAGCTGGTGATCATCTTCGGCACCGACCACAACGGCCGTCATAGTCTGATCACACCGACGCGGCAGAACTACGCCACACCCTATGGCGTGCTGCCGACAGCGCGTGAGGTGGTCGATGCTGTGGCCGCAGCGATCGGAGAGGAAGCCGCCTTCTGCGAGGAGATCAATCACCGTGGCGAGCACTCCATCGAACTGGCGGCAGTCTGGTTGCATCACATGCGCGGCGGTGAACCCTGCGCTTTGGTGCCGGTCTTATGTGGTTCCTTCCATCCCTTTATCGAGAACGGACGTTCGCCAGCCGAAGATCCCACCCTCAATGCAGCGCTGGAGACTCTGCGCGCGGCGACGATGGGGCGACGGACGGTGGTCGTCGCCGCGGCGGATCTGGCGCATGTCGGACCAGCTTTCGGCGACCCGTTCCCAGTGGACTATGTGCGTTATTTGCGCCTGCAAGCCGCGGATGAAATGCTCCTCCAAACCATCTTACGCACGGATGCCGAAGCGTTCTATCAAATGGTCGCACGGGAGGGCAATCGACGCAACATCTGTGGTGTGCCTCCTATCTATATGACCTTGCGCATGCTGACGGAGGGCAGTGTTGGCGTCCTCACCGGTTACGAGCGTTGTCCAGCGGATGCCCAAAACACCTCGTTCGTGTCCATTTGCGGGGTGGTGTTTCACAATGTGTCTGTCCTCGGGTAGCGGGTTGCCGGTTCAACCTATCAGCGTGGATGAGGCGTTGGAACACATCCTGCGGTGCATCTCCCCGCTCGACGGTGAGACAGTGCCCATCACGGAGGCCCTCGACCGAGTGTTGTTCGAGGATGTGGTCTCGCCGCTGGACATTCCCCCATTTGTCAACGCTGCGATGGATGGCTATGCGGTGCGCGCTGCCGACGTAGCAGGTGCTAGCCATGCTACTCCGGCCGTGTTGCGCGTGATCGGTGAGATAGCGGCGGGCAGTGTGCCCCAAGGTGAGGTCAGGGCTGGGACGGCGATGCGCATTATGACCGGTGCGCCTATGCCGCCAGGGAGCGACGCGGTGGTCCCCTTCGAGGATACCGACCAGGGGCGCGCGCAGGTGCGCATCTACGCTGCTGTACAGCGCGGCGACAACGTGCGCCTGGCTGGTGAGGACATCCGTCAGGGGCAGGTGGTGCTCCACGCCAGACATACGCTGCGTCCGGCCGACATCGGTGTGCTGGCTGCGATGGGTTACCCAACGGTGCGCGTGTTCCGCCGGCCACGCGTCGCCATCTTGGCGACCGGGGATGAATTGGTGGACGTGAACGAACCGGTGACGCCTGGCAAGATTCGCAACTCGAATGAATACACCTCCATCGCGTTGGTGCGTCGCTATGGGGGCATCCCACTCCCGCTGGGCATTGCCCGCGACACGCCCGAGTCGCTGACCGCGAAAATCCGCGCCGGGTTGGAGCAGGGCGCCGACCTCTTCCTCACCTCGGCAGGGGTCTCGGTGGGAGATTTCGACATGGTGAAACACGTGCTCGCCGCCGAGGGGGAGATGATCTTCTGGCAGGTGGCGATCAAGCCGGGCAAGCCGCTGGCGTTCGGACACGTGCGCGGTGTGCCATTGCTGGGTCTGCCGGGTAACCCGGTCGCGGCGGTGGTGGCGTTTGAGGTGTTCGCGCGGCCGGCCATCCTCAAACTAGGAGGGCGCACGGATTGGCGTAAGCCCTCGGTCATGGCCGTCCTGGACGAGGACGTGCGTAACAGCGGACGGCGCCACTTTATGCGCGCACGCGTGCGCCGCGAACCGGACGGTTATCACGTCACCACGCGCGGCAGCGGTGTGCAGGTGCAGGGCTCCGGCATCCTCTCATCGCTTGTATGGGCGAACGGGCTGGCGGTCGTGCCCGAGGATGTCACCTTTCTGCCGGCGGGTAGCACTGTCGAGGTGTGGATGCTCGACTGGCCGGAAGAGGTGTTTTAAATTCTGGTTTTGGGTAAAAGTTGTCAGTTTCTGTATTGCCTTTTTAGATGAAATATGATATGATTAAGATGCAGTGAGTTCAGGCGACCGCTCACTGGCCTGGGGATTGGAGTCGCCGGACCTGACACAGCGGCAGATCGGGATGAGGCGGTCTCACCCGATCTGCCAAATTTTTGGAAGGATGTATCTGTTGACAATTTCCTCAGCTCAGAAGCAGGACAAAACTGGATGTTATCTGTACAGCTAATCACCATTGGATGAGAGTATCAAGCCTCTGAATAAGGTCGCTGGAGCCACATTTACTGGCGGGCTACCCTTATGAGTGGAAAAACGGGCGGATGGGGATACGGGATATCCTGACCCGCCACTTTTCGAGCTTGGTGCACAGATTGGGCGCTCAGCCTGTACATATTCGAGAAGATGCTTGTGATTTTTGACACCGCATCCACGCCACGACTATCAGGGAGCGAATCCTATGCCATTTTGGAGACCGCCAAGCACTGCGTTGTGACCTCCCACGGGGTTGAAAATCTGTGGGAGGTCGCATGCTCCGCTTACCCATATGCGTGCCTCGGCACGTCGTCACAACGCGCGCGTCAGGATCTCCGTCATCTCCTCGGGTGTGAGGGGGATGGGATTGCCCTTCATGCTACTTGCCACGGCAGCGCGCTCCACCACCTCGGGGATGTCCTCCTGGGTCAGGCCGTAGGCAGAGAGGGGTGGGATCTGCAGTGCCTGGCACAGTGCATGTACCCAGGCGATGCCGTCGGCCGCG
Source organism: Anaerolineae bacterium (assembly GCA_025062175.1). Lineage (GTDB taxonomy): Bacteria > Chloroflexota > Anaerolineae > 4572-78 > NAK82 > NAK82. The sequence goes on from JANXAX010000177.1 coordinate 2,914, forward strand.
GTCGCGTGGGGATTGCCGGTCAGGATGCGCGCGATCTCTTCGTAGCGCGACAGGGCGTAATGACTCGGCTGGCGGGCGCGCAACGCGCGGATGTTGACTTCTATCACGAACGGCAACAGACGCGCGCAGATGGCGCCATGGGGCGCCTGCAGCATGCCGCCCAAGGGTGCGGCAAAGCCGTGGACGGCACCTAGGCCGGCGTTCGCCAGCGCCAGGCCGCCGAACAAGCTGACCAGCGCCATGTCCTCACGTGCCTCGACGTCGTCTCCGTGTTCGTAAGCGCGCCGCAACGAACGCGCCGCACGTGCCATGCCGTCGCGCACCAGCGGGTCGATCATGGCATTTGCGCGACTAGAGACATAGGGCTCTAACACCTGGGTCAAGGCGTCCAGGCCGGTGCTGGCAGTGACGGCCGGCGGTACGCTGTAGGTCAACTCGGGATCGACAATTGCTACGCGCGGCAGCAGCAACGGACTGCGCATGCTGACCTTGACGCGATGCTGCGGCGAGATAAGCACCGCATTGCGCGTCACCTCTGCCCCTGTGCCGGCAGTGGTGGCAATGGCGATTAACGGCGCCGCCGCTTCGCGGATTGCCTGCCCCTTGCCGATGACCTCGAGGTAGTCGAACAGATCGCCCGGATTGGTGAGCAGCCCGGCGATGGCCTTGCTGGCATCGATGGCACTGCCACCCCCGATGCCGATCACCAGGTCGCAGCCGGCTTCTTGAGCACGCTGTACCCCTTGAAGCACCAGATCAGTGGTGGGCTCATGCGGCACGGTGAACAGGGTGGCACTTACCGCATGTTCTCGGAGCAAATCCATCAGAGGCTGGCTGCGCTCAGCACTCAGACCGGTGACGACCAATGCATGCCGCCCCATACCCGCCGCGATGGCGCCCGCCTGACGAAAAGTGCCCCGTCCGAAAAGGATGCGACCTGCTGTGGCAAATTCAAAGGCTATCACGCTCTCCATCCCCATCCTGAATCATCCGGGTAGATGTTGGTGTATTGGACGCTGGTGCGTGGCTCGGCCATCATCTCGGCGACTGTGTCACGCCACACTTGGTAGTGGGTGGTTTCCTTGTGGCGCGCCGGGTCTTCAGGCGTGCGATAGACTTCCACTAGGATGAAGCGCGTGGGATCCTCGAGAGACTGGATGACGTCGAAGCGGGCGATTCCGGGCTCCTGGACGCTCTGACGTGCGTTTTGAATCGTCGCCTCCTTGAACGCTTCGACGTACTCCGGCTTGACGTGGACATGGACATGGACGATGAGCATGGCAAAACCTCCTCCCATACGGATTATAAGCGGATCACTTCACGAGGCGATCCCATTTGGAAGGCATTACCTATTTGGTCATTTGCTGAGCACCACTTTTGTCCCGCTCTGGACGCTGCGGAACAGAGTAGCATCTCCGAGCACGCGCCCGACGATGTTGACTGGGCTGTAGGCGCGCGGGCGGTCGTCGGTGCTGACCGGTGTAGGGCCAAAGAAGATGCAAAAGGCATGGCCGACCGGCCAATATCCCAGCTCACCCACGGCCACTTCCTCGCGCGCATCCGGCTCCTGGCCAACCTTGACGGGAATCTCAAAATAGATTTCGTCTCCCCAGCGGTTGGCGCGTCCTTCAATGGGCAAGGCATTCCATATCTGCTGAGCCGTTGGACTGTCGTTCAGCTCAGCGGGCACAGAAATATCTCCCGCGGTGATGGTGATGCGATTCATCGCGACCTACCCCCTTGTTTGAGCGGATGGATTGTTATAGCTCGAGATTATACCATGGCTTGTGCCATGTGGGGACAACTGGACCGCTGACAGAATCCCGGCCGATTGCCGGCTGTTCAAGTTGACGAGAACCTCGATTTCTCATACAATCGCGTGCCAACCGTAGTAAAAAGAGACCTCGGTCTGATGGGACTCCTCAGGACCTGCAGAGAATGGCACACGATTCAGAACGCTATGCGCGTCAGATCCTCTTCGCGGGTATCGGACAGGCAGGACAGGAAAAGCTAGCTCGTGCCTACGTGGTCTTGGTCGGTTGCGGCGCCGATGGCAGCCTCATAGCTGACCGGTTGGTGCGTGCTGGTGTGGGTCGGTTGACCATCATCGACCGCGACTTTGTCGAGCTGAGCAATTTACAACGTCAGGTGCTCTTTGACGAAGCAGATGCCGCCACCCGTTTGCCCAAGGCAGTGGCGGCCGAGCGCAAGTTGTTGGGCATCAATTCCGATGTGACAGTGCGCGGCCTCGTTGCTGACCTCAATCCCGAAAATGCCGAGGAATTGCTCGGCGATGCCGATCTGGTGATGGATGGCACTGACAATTTCGCGACGCGCTATTTAATTAACGACGTGTGTGTCAAGCACCGTATTCCGTGGGTCTATTGTGGTGTAGTGGCCAGCTACGGAATGACCATGACCATCCTACCCCATCAAACACCGTGCCTGCGCTGTGTCTTTCCTGAAGCGCCGATGCCGGGCAGCACGCCCACCTGCGACACAGTGGGTATTGTCAACCCGATCGTATCCGTCGTGGCAGGGATTGCGGTAGCGGAAGGGATCAAGTGTCTGGTCGGTACCGGCACGGTCAACCGCGGCATCATCTATGTAGACCTATGGCACAACACATACGATGTGCTCGACAGCGGTGACCCGCGCCCCGATTGCCCCACATGTGGACAGGGACGTTTTGAGTATTTGGAAGCCCCTCCCGTTCAGGCGAGCAGCTTATGTGGTCGCAATGCAGTGCAGGTAAGGCTATCTCAAGGGCCGCTCGATTGGACATCGCTGGTCGAGCGCCTGCGCGCGTCGGGGCTACAGGTGACCGAAAATGC
>JANXAX010000178.1 GCA_025062175.1 Anaerolineae bacterium
CCGGGCTGGTGGTGCCGCCGGACGATGTCGAAGTCTTGATCGCCGCTATTGAGCAGCTCCGTGATAGCGTCGTGCGCGATGCAATGGGGCGGGCAGGCCGCGCACGTGTCGAGCAGAGCTTCACCCTCGACCGGATGATCCAAGGGGTAGAAGCGGTGTATCAAGATGCACTGCGGGAAGCTGCTGCCAGACAGCTCAGGTGAGTTGTATCCTCCTTCTTAGCGTGCTAGAATATCTAACAAGGGATACTATTCATCGTGCCATTTCGGATGTTCGGGCGGAAAAAGGTCCTCATACGATGTATCTGGGTCCCAGGCCGCGTCGCCGCACACCCCGGTTGACCATTCTCCTGCTGCTCTCAATTCTGGCTGCGACGCTCGTGGTCCATTATATCGCCACCTACCGGCCCCACTGGGCGAATCCTTTCGAGCCGACACCCACCCCTACCTGGCCGGCTTCCTATTACTTAGCTGCCGGAGAGGGTTATTACGGCGAGGGGCAGCTGGACGAGGCGATTGCCGCCTATCAGCGCGCTGCTGCCATGCTGCCGGAGGAGCCCGCCGTGCACATACGCCTGGCGCAGTTGCTCATCTTGCGCGAGCGCAGCGCCGAAGCCCTCGCCGCAGCGCGGAGGGCGGTGTTGCTGTCGCCGCGTAACGCCCAGGCAGTCGCCATCTTCTGTCGCGCCCTGGATTGGGAAGGACTCTACGCTGAAGCGTTGGACGCCTGTGAATGTGCCGTGGAGCTAGATGAGCGCTACGCGGAGGCATATGCCTACCTCTCTGAGGTATACGCCGACCTGGGGAATTGGACTGCTGCGCGCAACTATGCCCAGCAGGCGGTCGAGCGGAATTATCAAAGTCTGGATGCCCATCGCAATCAAGGTTATGCCTATGAGCTCCAGGGACGCTACAGCAAAGCGGTGGAAGCGTATGAGAATGCTCTGCGCCTGCATCCCCGCCTCGTGCCCTTGTATCTCAGCGCGGCACGCAACTATCGTGCGGTGGGCAGATATAAGGAGGCGATAGATCGTCTCGAGCGTGCCATCCGCATCGAGCCGAACAATTCCAAACCGTACGATCAGCTGGGTTGGACTTACTATCTTAAAGGTGATGTCAACCGCGCAGTCCAGTACCTGGAACAAGCGACCGAGATCAATCCGGAGGATGCGCAGGCGTGGGGACATCTCGGGCTGGTACATTACGTTACTCAACATTATGAAGACGCCATTCCGGCACTTCAAAGGGCCATCCAGCTCTTCCAGCGTGAATACCTCACCCGCGCACGCCGGCTGAGCATCTGGACGCAGGACACCCACTACGATCCGCCGCGCCCGGTCGAGGTCATGCGCGGTGAATTCGAGCCGCTCTATCGCACAGGTGTGACTGCCCTCACCGCTCAATTGCACCCACTGTCTACCGAGCGAAAGGCCATCCTGCGCTCTGGCGAGACCTGCGGCGATGTGTTGGCCGCCCGATTAGGGCAGTCTATGCCGATCAACCAGACAGTGCTTTCCGATGCCACGCCTTCGCCCCCGCCTGGTAGCGAGACACCCGAGCCCGCCAACCCTCTCCTGGGCAGCAAGGGTGAGGCCACCTTACACTTGCAGGATGGACGTTTACAGGTGATGCTCCACGCTCTTCCGCCCGCGCCGGCACAGCCGTACAAAGTGCAATTGTTGATGTGGCCGGGCAAGACGCTGGACGTGGGCGAATTGCAGCCGGATGCGTCGGGCAACGCCGCACTCGTTTTCAATTTCCAGGACGTATACCCTGCTCCGGTGGAGTATTACTACACCTTGGGATTCTCTTACGTCCACCTGGACCAGTGCAGCAAAGGTGTTCCCTGGCTGGAGATTTCTCTGAAAATCGATTCCACCGCTACCAACCCGGCGTGGCAGGGCCTGGCGGAATGTGCGGAGAAAGGTGCTGCCGGATCGTCCACCTCGTCTGCAGGCACGCCATGACGGATCGAGCAACAAGGTCAAGAAATGCACATTTCATCATTGAGGGCAAGGCGGGATTTAATCCGAGCCGTGCGCCAACAGTTGCGGTTCGGATGGTGTGGCAAGAATAGGAGTATGGTAGCAATGGGTATAGCACGCACAATGATTTTGTGGGCGTTGTTGGCATTGGCGGGTGGGCTGCTGATAGCGCTCTATCTCCCCGGCAGCGGCGCCTCGGCACAGGCGCCCGGGGCCGTGAGCGGCCAAGCGATCGTGCCACTGCAGAAGCTGGAAGAACCCATCCCACAAGCCCAGGCTAAGTTCGGTTGGTCGCTGGCACTGGACGGTGATTATCTGGTAGTCGGGGCACCGCACTATACGGCCACTTGCACGCCTGATGTGCCATCGGGCAGTGCCTACATCTTCAGGCGCGTCCCTGGTTCCACCATCTGGACAAGTGTCAAACGCCTCTCTGCTGGTGATGATCAACCGTGCGATTGGTTTGGCTATGCAGTGGCTATCGATGGTGACACGGTTGTCGTCGGTGCACCCCGATCTGACTTAAGCGATCGGCAGGATGCTGGCGCCGTGTACGTGTTTAGGCGCGACAAGGGTGGTTCAAACAACTGGGGCCAGGCGACCAAGCTGACCGCTACTCAACCTTATACTGCGGATAGATTCGGGACAGCAGTGACGATAGCGGGTGACGTTATTGCTGTAGGAGCGCCACGTGCCAATGTAGGTTCTCGGCTTGATGCAGGGCTAGTTTACATATTTTACCGTGACCTCATCAATCCTGACCAGTGGGCCCAGGGCAAAGTGATCTCCGTTTCGACTTCTGATCGCGCTGCCTACGATAGATTTGGGAGCTCACTCGCACTTAATAACGAGACATTGGTAGTTGGGGCACCCCAGCCGGGTTATGTGCATCCTAAAGATCCCAACCAGAATGTGCGACCTAAAACCGGGGTAGCTTATGTTTTCGAACGTAATCAACCTGGAGAAAATCAATGGGGGCAGATGCAAAAACTGGTGGCGCCTGACGGCATTGAGAATGACCAATTTGGCGCATGTATCCATATAGCGGGAGATACAATTGCAGTTGGCGCACATCAGCCGGGTAGCAGTAGTTGGAGTATTCCACCCGGCCCAGGGGCTGCCTACGTCTTCGAGCGCAATCTGGGCGGGGACGACCAATGGGAACAACGAGCGAAGCTGAGCGCTGCTGGGGGTGCCCCAGGCGATCATTTTGGCTTCGCCAACTATGTATTGGGAGACACCATATTCGTTGGCGCCTATCTGGTCGACGAGGGTGGAAAGGTTGATCAGGGCGCCGCTTATGTCTTCGAACGCAATGCCGGTGGCAACAGCGCATGGGGGCAGACGGCGCAGCTGCGCGCCCATGATGGCAAGGCTGAGGATGGATTCGGCTTTGCGGTAGCAGCCCAAGGAAACGCGTTACTGGTAGGCGCACCTTACGTCAATCGTTCTGCCAGTATCCCCAATACAGGCGCCGTCTATGTGTTCATCACCGATGGCCACGCCGTCCACCTGCCGGTGATCAGCCGCTAGACACCGTACCAATCTCAACGCAAAGCAGAGCGCTCCACAAGGTGATCCGTCCTTGTAGGACGCTTCGTCGTCTCGCGGCGATATTCCATCGCCATAATGATCACACGCTCTCGCAGGCGCGGTAGACTTCCCAGCCCAGATAATTCTCGAACGCTTCGTGCAGGATGTGAGCCACCTGAGAAGGGTTGATGGCGCAGTGGTGCTCGAAGCCGTTCTTACAGATATAGTGCAACAGCTCGCGCAGATTGGGCACCTCGGCGACAGCACGGCTGCCGAAGGTGTCCAACGGGTCGTCCGTAAGGCGACCTTCGCCCACATACGTGCGGATAATGCCACAGCGGTCATCGGTGGTCACGCGGGCATAGGTGAAGGGCGTGGGCTTCGCCCGACCGGAAATGGTGCCATAGGTGTGCTCCGTACCCAATGTGGTGGCCAGAATCTCGCCGTAGGCCATCTTCACCTCTTCGAAGAAGCTGCGCGCCCAGTTGCCGCAGTGGAACAGGACGCACTTGTCACGCTCCTGACCATAGTTGTTGTTCCAGTCCACTAGCGCGCTAGGCTTTCCGGAGGCCAGCTGCAGGGCATACATCGAGAGCACGCCGGTGACGTCCACCTCACACGCTGCTGGAAGCAACTGCTCGCTCAACATGCTCAGCAGGGTACAGACGTTGATCCCATAGTTCTTCTGAATGGAAGTCCAGCACTGGAAGGCGATGGCATCCACCTCATGCTCTGCTATCCAGTCATCGAGCACCACACCCAGGCGGGCCATTTTGAGCAACGGTTCTTCGGGGATCCCACCGGTATCCACATACTCACGAATGGCGGCGAGCTTTGCCCGGACGCGCGCATCGTCATCGGCGAGCCTTTCGGCGGGACCAAACAGCTCGGAAAGGTCGGCTGTGGAGACGCTGATACCATATGCCTGCAGCAATTTCTCACTGTAGCGCACCGTGTTGAACAGATTAGGGCGCGCGCCCACCGCTCCCAGGCGCGCCCGGCGCAGCCCTCGCACCACACGGCAGACACCGGCGAACCACTCCAGATCCGCCCGGAAGCTCGGGTGGGTCGGATGTACCGTGTGTTCCCGGGTGAGCGAGAAGGGGATGCCGTACTGATAGAGGTTGTTGCACACCGAGATCTTCCCACAGAAGGCGTCGCCGCGTTCTTCCACGCTCAGACGGCTTAGGTCGTCCGGATATGCCTGCACCAGAACTGGCACGTTCAGCTCGGAGAGCTGGATGGCGTCGGCGATGCCCTTCTCCGGGCCGAAGACGGGCAGGATTACCAGGATGCCATCGATCCGGTCGCGGTGAGCGCGAAACAAGGCGGCACACTTCTTGGATTGCTCCCATGTCTCAACCGCGCCCATGGGAGTGTCCTGCTCGCCTAGGATCACCACCTCGATACCCAGCGCCTCCAGAAGAGAAAGGATCTCCTGACGGCTGCGTCGCACCGGTTCGGCGGGGAAAAAGTCGCGCGTGCCAATAATCACACCGAATGTGATTTTCTCTGGCGTAATCATCGTCCGATCCTCCTCGAAGGGTAAAAAGGAATTATAACAGGGCGGATTATCGCTTCGGAGACGAAGCATGTCAAGCCGCGTAGGAAAAGAAAGTCCATACGGCATGATACCGTTGTTCATCCAACCGCATAATTCCTAAGCAAATCTCACTAAAGCGGTTCGGACAGGGAATGGACAATCCCCCGCGGTTTTCCAACCTGTCGGAGGTTACAACTCTGCGGTGGAAGAGGCACTTAAATCTGCAGTTCTTAGGGACCGCTGTGTCGTGGGTTTGCGTGCCGAAACAATGATGCCATAAACTGGCACATTATGGATGACACCTGCACTGCTGCTACGTCGCGAGGTGATCTCCTCAAAGCCCGCTTCAGCCACCAGGTCCAGATATTCCTGTTCGGGCAATGCTCCCGAAATACAACTCGACCATCCGGACTCATCATAGCGCAAAGCAAGCGGCAGTGGACCAGCCGTCACCATATCGCTGATTTCTAGGCGTCCCGCCGGCTTCAGCACACGAAACGCCTCAGCAAACACGGCGCCTTTGTCCTCACATAGATTGATCACACAGTTGGAGAGAATGACATCCACCGAAGCATCTGCCATCGGCAAGGCCTCCGCCTGGCCATGGCAAAACTCGACGT
>JANXAX010000179.1 GCA_025062175.1 Anaerolineae bacterium
GTGCTGGACATCGTCGAGAACAGCGTCGCCGCAGACGCGACACGCGTGGACATTACGGTGTGTGAGGATAGCGCGGATGATACACTCACCATCGTGGTGCAGGACAATGGCAAAGGGATGGATCGAGACCTGCTGGCGCGTGTGTCGGATCCATTTGTCACCACGCGTACGACGCGCAGGGTAGGGCTGGGCATCCCTCTGCTCAAAGCGGCCGCTGAAGCATGTAACGGCTACTTACACATCGATTCGACTCCTGGCGAGGGCACTCGGCTGGAAGCCCGCTTCCAACGCAGTCACATCGATCGCATGCCACTCGGCGACCTAGCGGGCACACTGCTTACCCTGCTGATCGCTTTTCCGCAGGTGCGCTGGGTGTTCCGCCACGTCGTGGACGAACGCGAGTTCTGCTTCGACAGCGAGCCCATCCTCAAGGAGCTTGATGGTGTCCCGCTCACTGAGCCCGCTATCCTCAGCTTTGTCAAACAGCTGTTGCACGAGGGGATTGCACGCGTGCAACAGAATGTGAATTAAGGATAAGCTCTGAATAAGTCCCAAAACGACTGGAATGTAATCCTTGGAAAGAACGTGGATAGGAGGAAACAACAATGCCCCAAATCAAGTCCCTGGAAGAGCTGAAGCGCCTGAGGGAAGAGGCGCTGGAAAAGCGTCAAGCCCGCACGGTTGCAGGGCATGCGCAGATCGTGGTGGGTATGGGTACCTGTGGGATCGCCGCCGGTGCGCGTGACACGATGAAAGCAATTCTGGAGTTCATCGAGAAAGAGAATCTGAGCGGTGTCGTGGTCACCCAGACGGGTTGCATCGGCCTGTGCGAATGGGAGCCCATTGTCGAAGTCACGGTGGGCGGTGGGCCCAAGGTCACCTATGGCAAGGTGGACCCGGAAAAGGCACGCCGCATTATGCAAGAACATGTGGTGAATTCGCGCGTCGTCGAGGAGTATGTCATCCCCGCGTAACGATATCGATCGGATAGTGAGGTCTGGCGCAATATGAAATACTATCGTTCGCATGTCTTAGTATGCATGGATCCCGATTGCCAGGCCAAGGGAGCGCGTGAGCTGATCGAGGTGCTTTCCGAGGAACTGGCACGTCAAGGGCTGAGCAGTGAAGTACGTATTCTACAAACGCCGCGATTGGGCCGCTGCACCGATGGCCCAGAGCTGATGGTCTATCCTGAAGCGGTGCACTATTGTGGCATCCGCATTGACGACATCCCCCATCTTGTGGAGGAGCATTTCCTCAAGGGGCGCGTAGTAGGCCGGCTGCTGGCGCCGGTGCGCGAGCAGATGGATGAAGAGCTGGCGCCGCCCAAGCCCAAGGAAGTGCGCGTCGTACTGCGCAACTGTGGAGTGATCGACCCGGAGAACATCGAGGACTATCTGGCTGAAGACGGTTATCAAGCTTTGGGCAAGGTCCTGTTCGAGATGACCCCAGAACAGGTGATTGAGACCATTGCCCGTTCGGGGTTGCGCGGACGCGGCGGCGCGGGTTTCCCCACCGCCAAGAAGTGGGAATTCACCCGCAAAGCTCCGGGTGACCGAAAATATGTGATCTGTAATGCAGACGAGGGCGACCCAGGCGCTTTTATGAACCGACGCGTTCTGGAGGGCGACCCGCACTCGGTGATCGAGGGCATGATCATCGCTGCCTACGCCATCGGCGCAAGTCAGGGCTACATCTATTGCCGTGCCGAGTATCCGGTGGCGGTGCGCACGCTCGACATCGCCATCAAGCAGGCACGCGAATTCGGCTTCCTGGGTGAGAACATCCTGGGCAGTGGCTTCTCCTTTGATCTCGAGGTACGTATGGGAGCGGGCGCCTTCGTCTGCGGTGAGGAGACCGCGCTGATGGCCTCGATCGAGGGCCGGCGCGGCGAACCGCGCCCGCGCCCACCCTTCCCGGCGGTCAAGGGGTTGTGGGATTGTCCGACTAACATCAATAATGTGGAAACCTATGCCAATGTGCCCCAAATCATCCTGCGCGGGCCGGAATGGTTCGCCAGTATGGGCACCGAACGCAGCAAGGGCACCAAGACCTTCGCCATCGCCGGTGATGTACGCAACACCGGCCTGATCGAGGTGCCGCTGGGCATCACGCTGCGCGAAGTTATCTACGAGGTGGGCGGCGGCATCAAGGACGGCAAGCGCTTCAAGGCGGTGCAGACCGGCGGCCCGATGGGTGGCTGCCTGCCGGCTGAATACCTCGATATGGAAGTGGACTACGAATCGCTGGCCTCGGCGGGCTCCATCATGGGTTCAGGTGGCATGATCGTGATGAACGAAGACACCTGTATGGTGGACATCGCCCGCTTCTTCATGGAGTTCACTCAGGAAGAGAGCTGCGGCAAGTGCGTCCCATGCCGTGCCGGCACGCGGCGCATCCTGGAAATCCTGCAGCGCATCTGCGCTGGCAAGGGGCAGGAGGGTGACATTGAGACATTGCGGATGCTGTGCCGCCAGATCAAGGCGACCAGCCTGTGCGGCCTCGGTCAAGGTGCACCCAACCCAGTGGAGAGCACGCTCAAGCACTTCCTGCACGAGTATGAGGCCCATATTTACGATCGCCACTGCCCGGCGGGTGTCTGCCAGGATCTGGTGCGCGCTCCGTGCGTCAACGCATGTCCTGCCGGCGTGGACAGCCCGGCCTATCTCGCTCTGGTCAGCCAGGGACGTTACGCCGAGGGCCTGGCGGTCCACCGCGATGCCAATCCCTTTGCCTTGATCTGTGGGCGTGTCTGCCCAGCGTTCTGCGAGCGCAAGTGCCGCCGCGGCAAGCTGGACGAACCGATCGCCATCCGTCTGGTTAAGCGCTTCATGGCCGACCACGAGTACGCGGTGCCCTGGACGCCGGAGCGTCTAGCGCCTACCAAAGAGCAGAAAGTGGCTGTGATCGGCGCTGGGCCGGCGGGCTTGACGGCAGCGTTACGCCTGGCGCAGCAGGGCTATCGGGTGACCGTGTTCGAAAAGATGCCCCAGCCAGGCGGCATGATGACGTATGGCATCCCGGCATATCGGCTGCCGCGTGAGCCCCTGTTCGCTGAGATTGAGCACATCAAGCGCGCCGGTGTGGAGATCCGCTGCAACCAGGAGCTGGGCAAGGATTTCACTATCGGCAGCTTGAAGGAGCAGGGATATGCCGCCATCATCCTCGCCATTGGCGCCCATAAGAGCCGGCGCTTGGGCATTCCGGGCGATGATCTGCCAGGCGTGTACCCAGGCGTGCAATTCCTGCGGGACATCGCGTGTGGCAATCCGCCTGACATGAAGCAGAAACGCGTGGTCATCGTCGGCGGCGGGGATGTCGCCATCGACTCGGCGCGCTCGGCGTGGCGCTTGGGTGCCGCAGAGGTGCACGTGCTCTACCGACGCGAGGAAAGCGATATGCCGGCACACCGCGAGGAAATCGAGGCGGCCAAGGACGAGGGCATCCACTTCCACTTCCTGGTCAATCCTGTGGCAGTGCTGGGGCATGAGCGCGTCGAAGGCGTGCGCGTGCAGCGTCAACGCCAGGCGGAATATGATAACACCGGTCGGCGCATCGTGCGCCCCATCGTCGGTTCGGAGTTCGACCTTGCTTGCGACGTCGTGATCCCGGCCATCGGCCAGACCACTGACTTTGACTGGCTGAAGGATGACACCATCGAGACGGACCGTCTGAGCACCATCAAGGTGGGCAAAGCGATGGAGACCTCGTGCGAAGGGGTTTTTGCCGCTGGCGATGCAGTGAGCGGACCGTTGACCGTTATCCACGCAGTGGCGCAGGGGAACAAGGTGGCGCTGGCGGTGGATAACTGGCTGCGCACTGGTAAGCTGGAACGCGTGGTGTACGAGCCCAAACGCCACGACTACCCGCGTTATGTTAATGTGGAGGATTACGCCCATGCCCGGCGGCCCACCCCGCGGGTGTTGCCCCCAGAACGGCGCATCGGCCGTGGCTTTGCTGAGGTTGAACTGGGACTGGACGAGGTGATGGCCCAGGAAGAGGCGAAGCGTTGCCTGCGCTGCGATTTGGAATGGATGCAACGTGTGGGGCTGCCCATCCCGGAGCTGGAGACAGCACTGCAGCCTCAGCCCGCATAGCCAAGCGGCATGTCGAGGCACGGAAATAGCAGGCGGAATTTCAAGCATTTCATCAGGGAGGAAGAGGATGAGCGAGATCGCTCAACTGGACGATAAAGTGTGCACTGTGGTGCGGCAAGCGATCGAGCGGCATGGTAAAGAACGCGAAGGCCTGATCCCGGTCCTGTCCGACGTAAACCGCGCACTCGGCTATCTATCACCGGAAGCGCTCTCCGAGATCAGCCGTCAGATGCGCGTGCCGAAGAGCCAGGTGTTCTCGGTGGCGAGCTTCTACCGGATGCTTTCCACCAAGCCGCGTGGGCGCCATGTGATCCAGTTCTGCGAAAGTGCACCGTGTCACGTCGTGGGCGGTCGCGAGGTGTGGCAAGCATTGCAGGAGGAGCTGGGGCTTCAGCCGGGCGAGACAAGCGCAGATGGACGCTGGACATTGGTGACGACCAGCTGTCTAGGCGTGTGCGCGGTAGGACCGGTGGTGATCGTGGACAACGACATCTACGGCAATGTGGACCGGGCACAAGTGCCCCAAATCTTAGCGCGGTATGCGTAGGGGAGAGGATCACGATGCCGATGACTCGCGCTTTGGTACTGGTTTCCAGCGATCGCGAGAGCATGGAGCGCGGCGCGCGGCAGGTGTTTGAGCGCCTGCAGCAAGAAATCCGCGCTACCGGCCTCCAAGACGAAGTGGTGGTCACGATGGTGGGCGATGTAGGGCGCCACGATGCCTTACCGATGGTGATCGTCTACCCTGAGGCGGTGGTTTACGGCCCGGTGCGACCCGATGACGTGCCCTTCTTGGTGGAAGAGCATCTGCTCAAAGGGCGCATTGCAGCCGGTTTGCAGGCTTCCACTCGGGAACTTTCGGGTAGGATCGCATGGCTGTCGGCTCGTCAGGGCGCGCTGCCGGCTGAATATCGCATCGTGCTCTCCCGTGTCGGCCTGATCGACCCGGAGGACATCGAAGACTACATCCTCCACGATGGGTACGAAGCACTAGGCAAGGCGCTTACCACGATGACACCCGCGCAGGTGATCGACGAGATCAGCCGCTCCGGGTTGCGTGGCCGGGGTGGCGCCGGCTTCCCCACCGGCACGAAGTGGCGCTTTGTCGCCAGCGCTAAGGGAGACCACAAATATGTCATTTGCAACGCCGATGAGAGTGAGCCGGGCACCTTTAAGGACCGCTTGGTGCTGGAGGGCGACCCGCACAGCATCGTCGAGGCGATGACCATCGCCGGTTATGCTGTCGGCGCTCGCGAAGGGTATATCTATGTGCGCGGCGAGTATGGATTAGCTCTGGAACGGTTGTCGCGCGCGATCCATCAAGCCCGCCAGATGGGCTTTTTAGGGCGCGGCATCTTCGGCAGCGACTTTGACTTCGACATCCACATTCACGCTGGCGCTGGCGCCTACATCTGCGGTGAGGAAACGGCCCTGATCGAATCGATCGAGGGCAAGCGGGGTGAGCCGCGTTCACGCCCTCCTTATCCCACCACACACGGCTTGTGGGGTAGGCCCACTTTGGTCAACAACGTGGAGACGTTAGCCAACGT
>JANXAX010000017.1 GCA_025062175.1 Anaerolineae bacterium
ACCCCGGCCCGGGGTCGAGCACCGTCTGCCCCATCCAGTACATGCCCAGGTTGCCGGAGCCGGGTGGCAGGTTCTTCCACAGCCAGTCGAAGGCCCACGCGATTGCGCCGAGGGGATCCACCCACATCGCTGGCCAAATAAGCGCGAAGGTGAATGCCGCCACCAGGACGCTGACCAGCCACTGCCCGGCGGCCGATGCCACCCAGGAGCGGAAGGCCGGCGCACGCGGCCGCTCCATCCACCAGAGGAGCAGCGCGATGAGCACCATAGCGGGCAGCAAGAGCACCGCGAGCGTCACAGTCGAGATGGAAAGTCCGCAAAAGACACCGCTCAACAGCAACCACCAGCGGCGGCGTTGCACCAGCCACAGCAACCAGACGGTCACCGTCAGGAACATCAGCAGGGCAAGCGGCACCGCCATGTGCACCAGGCGGCCATAGCCCAACAGCGTAGCATCGAAAGCCAAGAGCAGTGTGGCGATCAGCGCCGTTCGTTCACCATAAACATGGCGACCGAACAGATAGCTCAACAGCGACACCCCCGTCACCAGCACGATGGTGGCAATGCGTGCAGCGACATAATAGGGGCGTGGTTGGATATGCCATCCCTCCAGAAACTGCGGCCACGCCAGATCCGGCGGAAAGCCGGGCAACCACCCCTGTCGCGCCAGGACGAACTCGAGCGCCAGGGCGGCGCTGTGCGCCCAGGCGAGTGGCACGTCTGGATAGCCCATCCCCAATGTCAGGCGCAGGTCGCCGCTTGTCAACCCTTCCAGGAACTGCATCGCGCTGTTCAGGATGTGCCGCTCGTCCACAGCGATGAAGCGGTCGAGGTCCCACAGGCGTGGCAGCAAGATGAGCACGGCCAGCGCCAGGCAGACCAACCACAGCGGGGCCAGAGGACGTTCATCCGGTTGGTGGGGAGCGCTGATGGGTGTTACCATATCCCCTCCGGACGCAGCGGCACAGCATTCTCGCCGCTCGTGTCGCCCACTACGGGCAATCGCTCCAACGTGTCCAGCCGATAGAGGCCCACCCACAACGTGTAGGCGTCCAGCGGCAGGCCTTGGGGCAGTCGAAGCACACTGCGCTCGCGGATGGTGCGCCCGGGCGGCCACAGCGTGGGCGGATAGACCGGCGCCAACGGCACATGATCTGCCTGGGCCACGATGCGCCCCCGCTCATCCCGCAGGTGGACGAACACGGTGTAGTCGTAATCCAACCGACGTTGCGCCTGCCAATAGAGCACCAGTTCCAGGCTGCGTCCCGGGGTGCCGACGAGCAAGGTCACATCATAGCCCTGCAGGATGAGCCGGTCGCTGAACTGAACGGCGAGGGGGTGCGAGGGGTGTTCCGGGATGAGGCGGGCGCCTGGGCGCGAGCGCAAGAGGATGATGCCGTGCTCCTCGCGGATGAAATCGGTCATCGCCAAGAGGCGTTGCATGGTGAGGGGGGTGAAATACTCGACCGTCAGGCCCCAGCGCTCCAGCACCAGCCAGACGCGCCGCGGCCCGCTCAACACGGTGTGCAGCTGCACGTCATCGCCCAGCCAGGGTGATCCCACCCAGCGGTCCACGATCTGCCCGGCGCGTTCCATCAGGCGGTAGGCATAGCCGGCGCCCTGCATGGCATAGTAATCGTTGCGCCCCAGGTAGAACGCTGCCGCCGCCGGCGTGCCGGTGAGGACGGCGTCATCCGTCTGCCAGTTGGCACGCACGTAGGCGAAGGCGGCGTCGTAATCGTAGCCGCGGCGCGTCACGAGGGCGGCATCCGCCGGTCCATAGCCCACCGCGACCACGGCACAGGCGGCCAGCGTTGCCGGCAGCCCGGCACGACGCCGCCACGTCGCGGGCTTCAGCGCTTGACCCAGAGGGCCCGCCAGGCGCACTGATCCCTCCGCGGCCAAAAGCGCCAGCAGAGGCAACAACATGAAATAATAGCGCTCATCGCGCCGTTGCGGCGCCACCGCCAGTCCCATCTCCAGCACGCTGAGAGCGACCAGCCACGCCAGGAAGAGAACAGCATGGTCGCGTTCGTCCGGGATGCTCCGGAGTCGCTGGCGCAATGCCATGCCGATGCTCACCATAGCCAGGACGGACAGCCCGATATGTTCCGGCGCGCCGAAGAAAGCGGCGGCAGCCGGCCAGCCGGCCAGTACCTCCTCTGGCCAGGCGGCGTAGATGCGCAACACCTGGACGAGGCCGTTGAGAATGCCAGCCGGCGTGCCTTCCAACGGTGCAATGCTGTTCGGCTGTCCCAGCCGCTTGACGAGCAATGCCACCACCACGACGCCCCACCAGACGGGCAGCTCCGGCAACAGTGCGCGCAGCCCATGGCGGCGGGCGCGCCGCCACAGAAGCATCGCCATGCCGCTCAGCAATGGGATGACCAACGCCAGCGCGACGAAGTGGGTCAGTGCGGCGGCCAACAATGCCAGGGCAGCTAGCAAACGCCAGCGCCGGCTGTTCTGCGCCGCGCCGCGCAAGGCGGCGTCGCTGGCCAGGAGCATCCACACCAACAGCAAGCTGTACATGCGCGCACGACCACCCCACAGGACGGCGTCCGGGGCAAAGGCCAGCACCGCTGCGGCGAGCAAGCCGGTCGACGTGCTGAGGTGGCGCCGCCCCCAGTGCCACACCAACAGAATGCTCGCCAAGCTGGCCAGCAGGCTGGCGGCACGCACCGTCTCACGGCTGAAGCCAGCGAGGACACCCCCCGCGGCGCCCAGGTAGGAGAACAGGAGGCCGTGTTCGTAGAACAGGCCAGAGGGCAGGATGGGCAGTCCGCGCTCCAGGATGGCGCGCACTGCCAGCAAGGTGACGAACTCATCGGGATAAGGTTGCACGTGCACCAGGTAGCGCCAACGCCACCACGCCGCCAGCCCGACCATCGCCGCCATCGCGGCAGCCAGGGCGAGATATCCTCTTCCGCGCGAGTTGTTGTGTGGATGTGTCGCGTCTTCGGTCACCGGAAAAGCAGCGGGGCGCAGGCACAAGGCATCATACTGCCAAGCACCTCGCCCCGTCTCCTTCCAAGGATGCACCTATTATATCAAAGGGTCATGCAAGGGGCAAAACGGGAGGAGCAGACGGCACACCTCAAATCGTGTGAGACGATTTAATCAACCGCGTACACCACCTCTCGACGGCCGGGACGCGTGACGTGCCAAAAGAGGGGTGCTGTGCTATGATGCGGGGACGACCTATCGGGGACGGTCGCGGAAACACCATTCTTGTCGGAGCGGTTAGACATATGGAGATAACACCTGCCAATCGCGCGTTCGCTTATGTGGCGTCGCTGCGGGCGCGACGGGATGCCACGCGTCCGCTGATCTTGGTCACCAACGACGATGGCATCACCTCACCGGGGCTCTATGCCGCGGTGCGTGCCGTGGCTGATCTGGGCGAGGTGGTGGTCGTTGCGCCGCGTCGACAGTTCTCCAATGCCGGGCGCTGCCATCCCCCTTCCGCGTGGTGGCGCGAGCGCAGCCCGACGGAGCGCATTGCCCTGCCGGCCGATTGTCCCGCCACGCTGGCCTACATCGTGGACGGCTCGCCGGCGCAGGCGGTGGCATACGCCTGGATCCATCTCCTGACGCGTCTGCCCGATCTGGTGATCAGCGGTATCAATTATGGCGAAAATCTGGGGTCGGCCACGACGGTTTCGGGCACAGTGGGCGCCGCCATCGAAGCCGCCTGTGTCGGCATCCCCGCGCTGGCGGTTTCGCTGCAGACCCGTCCTGACTTTTACTACTATCCGTCTGAGCAGGTGGATTTCCGTGCTGCGGCCCATTTCACCCGCCTGTTCGCCCGGGCGGTGCTGGCCGGCACGCTTCCCGCCGACGTGGATGTCCTCAAGATCGATGTGCCTGCGGATGCGACTCCGGAGACCCCCTGGCAGGTCACCCGCGTCTCGCGCCAACCCTATTATGTACCGGTGATCCCGCACGAGTCGGCCACGCCTGATCCCAACGCCCCGGATTATCGCATCGAGATCGATCTGGAGACGCTGGAGCCCGACTCGGACATCTACGCATTGGTGGTCGCGCGCACAGTTTCCGTCTGCCCGCTGAGCCTCGACCTTTCTTCGCGGGTGGACCGTCGGCAGCTGCAACGGCTGCTGGCGGAGCGCACAGCTGCTGGTGGAGGGGGCGGTTAACGCGCCGACCAGGGACGCCAGCGGTACAGTGCGCCGCCTAACAGCAGCAGAATCACCAGCAGCGCCGTGATCACCGTGCGCTGGGCATCTCCCAGCGTCAGCAGTGTGTCGCCGGTGACTGGCACCGCCGGCGTTGGCAGTGCAGCTGCAGCCGGTGGCGTGGCGGCGGGGGGCAGCGATGTCGGGATGGCAGTGGCCGGCGGCGTGACCCCGGGTATCGGAGACGGCAGGGGGAGGGCAGCCGGCGCCTGCGGCACTGCGCTTATCACAGGGCCGACCAGGCTGACGCGCGTGATGTCGTACATCCCTTCGCCTGCATCCGCCCACTTCTTCCAGGCACGGACAAAGACGGTCAGCTGCGGCTGGCGTGCGGTGACGGTGGTGGTGAAAACTTGCAGGCGGTGCGATGGCCGGTCGCGCGGCTGCTCGTCCCACGGCAACTCGACCCAGGAATCGACCGCTTGCCAGTTGCTTCCACCCTGTAGATCGAAGCCGACCTGCAGCCGATAGCCGTAGCCAGTCTGTTGCACGTCACCCTGCGGGGTGCGTACCAGGCCGGCGATGGTGAAGGTGTACACCCCACCAGGCACTACGTTGACAGTCTGATAGATGCCCAGATAGCGGTCGGGCAGCGCGGCGCCACGGATGTGCAGGGTTTGAGAGCGCAACATCTCACCGGTCATCGTTCGAAGTGTGTCGGGATAGCACCAGAAGGTGGCCGCGCCGTTGTGGAAGACCTCCCATTCGCTGGCCACTCCGCCGCGCAAGAATTCGTCGCTGAAATCGCTGTTGCGCACTACCTCGGTGATGGTGATGCGTGGCGCGACGCGTGGTAGGATGGTGGGGGTGGGCAACGGAGTGGCCGTGGCGGCGGCTGTTGGCGACACCTCCTCGGCCACAACGCCTACCTCGGCACTGACCGGCGCGGATAATGGCACAACGAGGGTGGGCGAAGGTGTCGCCGTGGCGGTGGGCGTGGCTGCGGCCGGCCGCGTCGCCGTGGGCGTCGGGACGATGGTCAGCGGGATCAGCGTCGGCGTAGCGGTGCCGGGTCGCGTCGGACTGGGTGCCACGGCGACTGTGGTGGGTGTGACCGTCGGTGTGACGGTAACGGTGACCGCGGCCGGGGATGTCGGTGTGGCGGTCTCTTCGGCTGGCGCAGTGCCCAGAATGACGATTGGCGTGGAGGTGGGACTCGGCGTGATGGCCACTGTGGGCGTGTCCGTGGCTGCGGCGAGAGGTGTCGCCGCTGGCGTCGTCGTCACGCCCAGCAGCCGGCGCAATGTCCCGGGCGGCACGCTGCGCAGCGTGGCATAAGCGACCAACAGAAGCAGGAGGACAAGCAGTAACAAGAGCAAGAGGACGCGGACGAGTAGGGGGGCACCTCGCAGGCCGGTGGGTCGTGTGCTCATCATCGTTTCTCCCTATCCTATGTCTGAACCGCTGCCCAAGTGTTAGGGATCTCGCCCAGGTTTTGGACTCCTGGCACGCGAGAGGGAACGATAGGACACAGGCGTTCGATTTTCCTCATACCAGTATAACATACTGCTGGGCTTATGTCAAGCAGAAAGTGAAAATCGGGGACATTTTCAAAATCAAGCAAAATGGGAGGAAATTGCTGTGCCGGCTCACTGCGGCTTGTGACAGGTAAGGCATGTCTCCTGAGCAAATCCGATGTGGCTCTCCGGAAACGGTTTCATCCCACCCGTGTCATGGCACATCAGGCATGCCTCATAGCCCTCCAGCGGATGTGGGATGGGACTGATCGTGCTGCCAGTGGGTCGTTCAGGTGTCGTTGCAGGAGTGGGGGAAGGTGTTGCCAGCACGGCGGCGCGCTGATCCAACGGCACGTGACAAAGCAGGCAATCGCTGTTGGAAAAGCCACCCGTCTTGTGGCTGGTGGGCAGCAGGTCCACAGCGTGGCACATCAGACAGTTCTGGCGACCGGCCAGGTCATGGCGGACCGTGACCGGGAGATGGACCCCCTCTTCGGAAGTGCCGTGGCAGAGCAGACAGGTGGTGACGGGACGTCCCACGTGATCCGGTGGATAGGGGTGAATCCTGCCCTCACCATGGCAGAGCAGACAGTTTTCATGACCCGTCAGTGGATGAGGGATCACCATCAAGCTCAGCAACGTCTGGCGGGTGAGTGTGGGCGTCGCCTGGGGCGATGGCTGGGCGGCGCCAGTGGGGGTGGGTCGCGGCGTGGGCGTATCGGTCGGGGTCGGCGTCACCGTCGGCGTGTGGGTGGGGGTCGGCGTGGCAGGCACGAACGCCTGCACTGTCACCGCAGGTGGGACGGTGGTGATGGCGGTCTGCTCGAAGGTGACGAACCAATATAGTCCGCCTAACAGTCCCAGGCCCAGCACCGAGGCGGCCGGCAGGAAGAGACGTCGGCGGCGTTGGATGGCTTCGGGCGACTCCAGGATGGCGCAGCCGGTTTCGATCTCCTCCAATTCGGCGGCGTGTTCCTCCTCCATCTCGGCGCGCGAGAGCGTGCCGTCGAACATCGAACGGTTGAAGCGCTTGAGGTGGACGGAGTAGAAGTGCCAGATGACCACCGCCAACACGGCCAGCAACGCTTCGGCGCTGTGCGCCATCTTAGCCGCCGGGATGATCTCGCCGGGCAGCAGGCGCGTCGCAAAGACCGGATTCCACAGCAGAAAGCCGGTGACGATCATAAGCACGGAACCCCAGACCAGCGCCCAGTACTCGATCTTTTCCACAAAGTTATACCGCGGCAGGCGGGGATGCTCGTGTGTCAGGTGCAGGTGATAGCGCACCATATGCAGGAAGTCGGTGAAGTCGCGCAGGCTGGGCAGGATGGTGGGACGGGCATGCTCGACGAACAGCTTGTACATCAGGTGGAAGAAGTGGTACAGCGTCACCAGGATGAAGACCACTGCCGCGCCGCGATGGATGATGCGCGTCGCTTCGATACCCCCAAATGCCTGGATGAGTGCCTCAGCCCAGGCGGACAGGGCATAGCGCTGCGGCAACCCGGTGGCCGCCAACACAGTGAAGGAGAGGAACATCACCCAGTGTTGAATGCGCTGGGAAACGCTGAAGCGTCGGTAGCGCGTCTGGGCGGACATCACTCGGCCTCCTCCGATGAGCGGCGGCGCCAGCGGCGGGTCACCCGGCCGCTGAAATCCAACACCACGTACAGCCCCATAAACCCGATCACCGCCGGGATGAAGATCTTATAGAAGAGGTCCACGAAAAAGACGAGCGGGAATCTGCGCGCATCGGGGCGGTAGTGGCTCAACCAGCTGGAAGAGAAATTCGCTGAGGCATCTGGGTGACAGCGCTGGCATGTCTTCAACAGATTGTCGCGGTAGACCTGTGAATCGGGGTCTTTGGCACTTTTCATATTGTGCACCCCGTGGCAATCGTAGCACACCGGCTTGTTGGTGGGCAGATCGGGCGACTGGCGCTCGAACAGCACCACCGTCGTGCCGTGGAAGTCGGCCACGTAGGTGTCGAACACGTCGGCAGAGAGGCCATATTGGGCCATCTTGTCCGGGTCGGCGTGACAGGTGGCACACAACTTAGGCGAATTCAGCCGAAACCGGGTCGTGCGTGGATCCTCTTGCGTATGCACTCCGTGGCAATCGGTACAGGTGGGCACGTCGAGGTTGTCCGCCTCGATCAGTGCCTTGCCGTGCACGCTCTCGCGGTATTCGTTGTAGATGGCGGCATGGCATTTGGAGCACGTCACCGGGATCTCGAGACGTGGGGGTTGCGTAGGCGCCCGGTGGGGGTCATGGCAGTCGGTACAGATGGCGGCGGCCCAGTTGCCCGCGGCGATCTGGCGGGCGTGTACGCTGTCCAGCGTCTCGCGGTAAACCTGGGGATGGCACCTTTCGCAGCTCTTATAGTGCTCCAACTCGTAATAGCGTCGACTGGCCACCGTCAGGGGGGGATGGGGATAACCGGTGATGTCGGTGTGACAGGCGGTGCAACGCACTCCCTTCTGCCCGTGCACCGAAGCATCGAAAGAGGCGGGGTCGATAGTCAGCGGCCAGACCTCGCCGGAGGGGAATTGATAGGTGATCGACGGATTGCTATGGCAGGCGAGGCAGGCGGCGTTGTCCATGCCGGCTTCAGGTTGTTGGGCGGTGGCGGACTCACTCAGCGCCAACAGGAGTGCCAAGCTGCCGATGAGAGCACTGATCCATGGGGGGCATCGCTCCATGCGGTTATCCTTGTCTGGAAATGGCCAAAACGTCACGCCATTTTGTGACCCTATAGGATAACAGTATTATAACAGCAAGGAGCTACGTCGTCAACCGGGTGTGGTATGCCTTTGCGGTGAAAATTCGTCGTCGCGCAACACACGAGAAGGATCAACAAAGAGCTATGACCATCGACGACCTGATCGAATCGTTGCTCAACACCGCCGATGGGGTGTTCATTGTGGATGGAGAACAACGCATCGTGTACTGGAACGCCGCGGCTCAGCAGCTCCTGGGTTTCTCGCGCGACGAGGCGCTGGGACGCGATTGCTGGGAGCTGCTGGAGTGTTGTGCGGAGGACAGCGCTATGGAGGCGGCGCGCAACCGCCAGGCAGTGGCGGCGGCCCTGGCGGGCACACCGGTGAGCAGCTACGACACCTGCGTGCGCACCCAGTGGGGCAAGCCACGTTGGATCAACCTCTCCCTGGTGACCTTGATGACCTCGCGCAATCCGGAGACCTGGATGGCGGCGGTGCTCTTCCGCGACGCCACGCGGCACAAGCTCAACGAGCAGTTTGTCGTCCAGGTGTTGGAGCTGGTCGAGCGCATGCGGGAACGGGATGCCCTGATTCCGCCTGCGACAGCGCTCCTCCCGCCTGGCGGCAAGCTGACGCGCCGCGAGTATCAGATCCTGACCCTGCTGGTGCGTGGCCAAAGCACGCGCGCCATCGCCGCAGCTCTGGCCGTCAGTCCTTCCACGGTGCGCAATCACATCCAGAGCATCCTCACCAAGCTGCATGTACACAGCCGTCTTGAGGCCATCACCTACGTCATCGAACGGGGTCTCATCAGCAATCCGTGAAGTCCTGCACAAATAGATCAAAAGACCTAATAATATAGCGCATTTGCATCTTCTCTCGGCGGGCAATTTGGTGTATAGTAAAAGTTGTGCAGCAATTTGTGTGGCGCAAACCGCTCAAAACAACCGAAACGTGCAAAGTATTCACGCAACCGAAACATTCCCCACGCGCATCCATGGCTATCCTGATTGTCCCAGCTGGTGGGGTGAAATCTGCCATCCAACCTAGGGCGGAGTCGGATGGGAGGTTGTTTGCATGCTGAAGAAGCTGGAGGAGAAGGGTGATCGGTTGCTCACCCGTTCGGAAGTGGCGGAGCTCTTTCGCGTGTCCCCCAGCACTGTGACGCGCTGGGCTGAGGCGGGCCTCTTGCCTGCGGTGCGTACCCTGGGCGGGCATCGCCGTTACGAGGCCAAAGCCGTCCTGGAGCTGGCCAGACAATTGAGCATAAAGGGGGTTAGAATGGAGACAGCAGTGTTTGAATTACCACTTCTCTACGGCGATCATCATGTGCTGGAAGTGCGGCGCATCCTGGAAGCGCTCCCTGGCGTGGAAGACATCTACGCCAGCAGCGCCTTCCACGTTGTCGAGGTGACTTACGACCCGGACAAAGTGAGCAAGGAGGAAATCTACAAACGCCTGGAAGAGGCGGGCTACATTGGGGATCTGCCCCTGCCGGTCGAGACCGGGGTCGCGGTGACCGAGAACGGCAGTCAGAAGCCTTACTTCCGCCATACGGTCGCCTATGAACAGTCCAGACGGGTGGTGAGTTTTGAACAGCGGGTTAGCTATCAGGGCCGGCCGTTGTGGCCGTGTCCGGGGTTGGGAGTGTTGCGTAGACAAAACGAGGAGGAATAGTCCATGGCTAAAGAAAGTGATCTCAGCAAGCGCAGCGTCGACCCGGCGGCGCAACAGATGTTGCAGCGCGCCGAGGAATTGGGCGTCAGCACCGCCTTCAGCCGCGCCGAGGCGATGGCGCCATGTAATATTGGCGGCGCCGGCATGTGTTGCAAGATGTGCGGCATGGGGCCCTGTCGTCTCACCAAGGACGGCGCGACCGGCGTGTGCGGCGCCACGATCGACGTGATCCAGGCGCGCAACCTGGTGCGCATGATCGCCGCCGGCGCCGCGGCCCACTCGGACCATGGCCGCGACATGGCGCTCACGCTGAAGGCGACCGCCAACGGCCACGCCGAGGGGTATTACATCCGCGATGTCGCTAAACTGCGCATCCTGGCCACCCATTACGGCATCCCCATCGAAGGACGTTCGCCTAACGAGATCGCCAACGATCTGGCCGACCTCTACCTGGCGCAGTTCGGCCGGCAGGAGGGTGAGGTGGTCTTGATCAGCCGCGCGCCGGCCAAGCGCCAGCAGCTGTGGCGCGAGCTGGGCGTGGTGCCGCGCGGCATCGACCGTGAGGTGGTGGAATGCCTGCACCGCACCCACATCGGCGATGACCAAGATGTGGAACACCTGCTGCAACAGGCGGTGCGCACCGCGCTGGCCGATGGTTGGGGCGGCAGCATGATCGGCACCGACATCTCCGACATCCTCTTCGGCACCCCAGCGCCGATCGTGGGACAGGCCAACCTGGGGGTGTTGCGCCGGGACATGGTCAACGTGATCGTCCACGGCCACGAGCCGACGCTCAGCCAGATGATCGTGGCGGCCTCGATGGACCCGGAGATCATCGCCTATGCCCAGGCGGCCGGCGCCAAGGGAGTCAACCTCGCCGGCATCTGCTGCACCGCGAATGAAATCCTGATGCGCCAGGGCATCCCCGCCGCGGGCAACTTCTTGCAGCAAGAGCTCGCCATCCTCACCGGCGCCGTCGAGGCGATGGTGGTGGACGTGCAATGCATCATGCAGGCGCTGGTCCCACTGGCCCAGAAGTTCCACACCGAGATCATCACGACATCACCCAAGGTGCGCATCAAGGGTGCGATCCACATCGAATTCGAGGAGGGCAAGGCGCTGACCATTGCCAAGCAGATCCTCAAGCGCGCCATCGACAATTACAAGAACCGCGGCGAGGTGCGCATCCCCGATGTGCGCGAGGATTTGATCCCGGGCTTCTCCCACGAGTATATCAACTATATGCTGGGCGGCACCTATCGCGCTTCCTTCCGGCCGCTCAACGACGCTATTATGGCGGGGCGCATCCGCGGCGCGGCGGCGATCGTCGGCTGCAACAATCCGCGCAGCCCGCACGACTATCTGCACACCTACGTGACCAAGGCGCTGCTCAAACAAGACGTCCTCATCCTGGAGACCGGCTGCGGCGCCATCGCCAGCGCCAAAGCAGGGTTGATGCTGGGCGAAGCAGGTCTCGAGCACGTCGGCCCCGGACTGCGCGAGGTGTGCGAAGCGGTGGGCATCCCGCCGGTGCTGCACGTCGGCGCCTGTGTCGACAACTCGCGCATCCTGAGCGTGCTCACCCAAATGGTCGCCGAAGGTGGATTGGGCGATGACATCGACCAGATCCCGGCCGTCGGCCTGGCGCCGGAATGGATGAGCGAGAAAGCCTTGGCGATTGCCACCTACTGTGTGGCGTCCGGTGTCTACGTCATCTTCGGCGGCGCCTCGCCGGTGAGTGGCATGCCCGACCGCGTCTCGGACAGCGACCTGGTGTTGCGCTTCCTCAGCGAAGGCTGGGAACGCCTCTACGGCGGCAAGCTCGAGTTCATCAACGATCCGGACGAGATGATCCGCCGCACGCTGGAACACATCGACAAGAAGCGCGCCGCGCTCAAGCTGCCGGCCTACGATCCGAGCCGTTTTGGGCGCAGCGGTGACCGGCGTGTGCTCGAGTTGGAAGCGCTGCCTTTAGCGCAGCGTCGTGCGGCGCTCTATGGGGTGGAGGTGTAAACGATGTCACGATACATTGCCACGCGCGCAATGCGCGGTGCCCATGCTCTGGTAACTGAAGCGGAATTGATGCTGCAAAAGGCCCTGGCCGAGAAGGGGCCTGATACACCCGTCGCCTTCCCTAACACGGCCTACTACCTGCCGGTGATCTACGGCATGACCGGCATCGAGGTGACCAAGCTCGGCCATCTCAAGCCGGTGTTGGAACATGCCCGTTCGCTGTTGCATCCGCTGCCGGCCAGCAAGCACTGGACGCCTTACCTGGGCGAGACGCTCGACAGCGGCATGGCCACGCTCCTGGCCGCCGAGGCGATCGAGGCGATCCGCTTTGTCTACAAGCTGGAGCCGCAGCGCATCCCCGGCTTCCGCCTGGCGGGCGGCACGCAATACACGCCGGAACAGCTGGGCGGCGAGGTGGACGGCCACCTCAACGGCCCGATCGACGACATCCAGCTGCGCAGTTGGGGCATCCAGCTGGTCGACGGTCGGATGCCCGGCTTTGCCGCGGTGATCGGGTGTGCCAAGAGCAACGCGGTGGCGGTCAAGATCGTGCGCGAGTTGCAGCGGCGCAACATCCTGGTCTTCCTGAGCGGCAACGTCAACGGGCGCAGCATCTTGCACCAGCTGATCGAAGAAGGAGTCGAGCTGGGCTACGACACCTACACGGTGCCCTTCGGCCTGGACACGATCAGCGCCATCTACGCGCTGGGCTTCGCCACGCGCTCGGCGCTTACCTTCGGCGGCCTCAAGGGCGGCATGGCGCGTGACATCCTGCTGTATAACAAGGAACGCGTCTTCGCCTTTGTGCTGGCGCTGGGCGAGGTGGACGATCTCAAATACGCCGCCGCTGCTGGGGCGATCAACTTTGGCTTCCCGGTGATCGCCGACACGGTCATCCCCGAGATCCTGCCTACCGGCATCACCACCTACGAGCATGTCATCTCGATGCCGTGGAACGAGATCCCCGGCAAGGATGACATGGAGAAGGCCGAACGGCTGGTGCAGAAGTGCATCGAGGTGCGCGGCGTCAAGGTGCGTGTCACCGAGGTGCCCATCCCGGTGCCCTACGGCTCGGCGTTTGAGGGCGAGGTGGTGCGCAAGGCGGACATGCGCGTCGAGTTCGGCGGCAAGCACAGCCGCGCCTTCGAGTACCTGCGCATGGTCGAGCTGGACCAGGTCGAGGATGGCAAGATCGAGGTCATCGGTCCGTCGTTTGACGATGTGCCGGTGGGTGGCGCGATGGACCTGGGCATCCTGGTCGAGGTGGCCGGCCGTAAGATGCAGCAGGACTTCGAACCGGTGCTGGAGCGCCAGATTCACTACTTTATCAACGGTGCTTCGGGCGTGCAGCACATCGGCCAGCGCGACATCACCTGGATCCGTATCAGCAAGGTGGCGGCCGAGAAGGGCTTCACCCTGCGCCACTTCGGCGACATCCTGCACGCGCGCTTCCACGCCGACTTCGGCGCCATCGTCGACAAGGTGCAGGTGAAGATCATCACCGATCCGGCGCTGCATGCCGAATGGCTGGAAAAGGCGCGCGCCGCCTACGCCTACCGCAACCAGCGCCTGGCCGACCTGACCGACGAGGCGGTCGACGAGTTTTACTCCTGCACTCTCTGCCAGAGCTTCGCGCCCAACCACGTCTGCGTGGTGACGCCGCAGCGCCTGGGCCTGTGTGGCGCTTACAACTGGCTCGATTGCAAGGCGAGCTACGAGATCAATCCCACCGGCCCCAACCAGCCTATCAAGAAGGGACGCGTCATCGACCCGGTCAAGGGCTATTGGGAGGGTCCCAATGCCTTCGTCGAGCAGGCGTCGCACGGCACGGTGCATCAGGTGGCGATGTATTCCATCACCGAGAACCCCATGACTGCCTGTGGTTGCTTCGAGTGCATTGTGATGGTCATTCCCGAGGCGAACGGGGTGATGGTGGTGTCACGCGAGGATCCGAGCATGACCCCCGCTGGCATGACCTTCAGCACGCTGGCAGGCATCGCCGGCGGTGGACTGCAGACCCCTGGTGTGATGGGCGTCGGCAAGTACTTCCTCACCAGCCCCAAGTTCCTCTCGGCCGACGGCGGCTTCAAGCGCGTGGTGTGGATGAGCAGTTTCCTCAAGCAGACCATGGCCGAGGAGCTCAAGGCGGTGGCAGAACGGGAGGGCGACCCGGACCTGATCAATAAGATCGCCGACGAAACCATCTGCACCGATGTCGAGGGCCTGCTCGCCTGGATGGAGAAGGTCGGACATCCGGCGTTGACGATGGATCCGATGTTCTGATGCCCTTAGGGGGTGGCTTGGCGAGGCGACCGGGGAAACGGTCTGCCCTTCAGCTCCTTGCGTCCACAGGGGAGGAGTTCTGGTGGCCTCCCTGCAAGCAAAGAAGGTTGGGGTGGGAGCAACGGCGCTCCCTCCTCGTCGCAATGTGGACGCAGCCGGATCGAGCCACGTATGTCAGCAGGCGTTTTTATCGCCACCGCGCAGCGCCTTTGGGCCACGAAACACGTGAAAGGACACGAAAAGTGCGAAACCTTCCACCTTATTATGTCTCGTGTGTCCGTTCGAAGCTTGCGCGGTCCAAAGCACCCGCACCGCTCCCTGACGGTCGCGGCTCGAATCGTGGCCTTGGGCAAAGCGTTGACGCCATCGCGCGCTGCCAAAGTTTTGTTGTGAGGTGACAACCGTCAACCGGCCACTCAGACAGATGAAAGGTGTGGGAAGTGCTCAGAAAGGAGCGCACACGATGAGCGACAAGCTGGTGCGGGATGTGATGCATCGCGGGGTGATCACTTGCTGGGCGGATGAGCCGTTGATCGACGTAGCGCGCCGATTGCGCGAATATTCCATTAATGCTATATTCGTCCTGGACGACAGTGGGCGCGCTGAGGGGGTGATCTCTCAGGTGGATTTGGCGCGCGCCTATGTCCAGGGCAACTGGCAGCACCGCACGGCTGAAGAGGTCATGACGCCCAATGTGGTCACTGTCACCGGTGACCTGCCGCTGAGGGCCGCCATCCAGATGATGCTGGACAAGGGGGTGCGTCGGTTGCTCATTGTGCAGGGAGGTCGCACGCCCAACCGGCCGGTTGGGGTTTTGTCGTTGAGCGATGTCGTCGCCGCGATGTGTGCCGAAGCTGGCTGAGCATAGCTATCCAAGCCCCGAATGTATCCGCACGGCGAGGGACGCGCCGCGCGCTTTTGATTCGGCAAGTAATCAGTCACATCCATCTTCGTTAATTAGAGGAGGTTCCCACGCATGCCCGGAATCGAGGTCCCCAAAGAGAAGTGGAGCGGGAAGGTCCGCGAGGTCACCCTGGGCGCCACGGCCGCCGAGGGGGGGACGCGATCCCGCACCGTGACGGTGGGCGGTGAGACAACCCTGCCCTTCTTGAAGTTCGAGGGCGAGATCCCCCACCCGCCGGCCATCGCCATCGAGGTGCGCGATCAGCCGCCGAGCGACTGGCCGGCGTTGTTGCTCCAGGCATGGGACGGTGCTATTCAGGACGTGGCCGAGTGGGCTAAGGCGGCCGAAACGGCCGGCGCCGACCTGGTGGCGCTGCGCTTCAACGCCTCGGATCAGCTGAGCGCCCCCTATGCCCGCCAGGTGTTGCGCCGCGTGCTCTCGGCCACCGGCCTGCCGCTCATCGTCTTCGGCCCGGGACAGGCGGACCTGGACAACGAGGTGCTCGTCGCCGTCGCCGAGGAAGGCAAGGGCGAACGCCTGGTACTCGGCGTGTGCGAGGAGAAGAACTACCGTACTATCGTCGCCGCTGCCCTGGCGCATGGTCACTTGGTGGACGCCCGCGCACCGATGGATGTCAACCTGTCCAAACAGCTCATTATCCTCATCCATGATATGGGCTTGCCGGTGGAGCGCATCATTATGGACCCGACCACCGGCGCACTCGGCTACGGGATTGAATACGGTTATAGTGTTATGGAACGGCTGCGCATCGCCGCGCTGCAGGGCGACAGCATGACGCAGCTGCCCATGCTGGTCACCCCTGGCGAAGAGGCGTGGCGCACCAAAGAGGCGCGTGCCGCGGAAGGCGTTCCGGCCGCCTGGGGTGATTACGTCACGCGCGCCATCAACTGGGAGGTGCTCACTGCCAGCACGTTGATCCAGTCGGGCGCGGACATCGTGGTGTTGCGCCATCCCGAATCGCTGCGGCGGGTGCGCGCGATGATCAGCGCTCTGATGGGATAAGTGTCATTCGTTCTGGATGATGGGGTGCAAAGGACGGAGGTAATCTCCTATGGCTCTCACTGGCCTGCAAATCTACAAGCTGCTACCGGCGAGCAGTACCAAGCCGGAAGTCAAGGCACATGCCAACTGCAAGGAATGTGGTTTTCCCACCTGTCTCGCCTTTGCGATGAAACTGGCTGCCAAACAGGTGGATCTGTCATTGTGTCCCTATGTGGAGGAGGAATCCAAGCGCCAGCTGGAGGAGTCGGCTGCGCCGCCCATCCGCCTGATCACCATCGCCGGCAGCGCCAAGAAGCTGGAAGTCGGCAACGAGCTGGTGCTCCATCGCCACGAGAAGACCTTTTATCATCCGCCGGGACTCTTCGTACGCGTCAAGGACACCCAACCGGATGCGGCACAAGTGGCCAAGGCGGTGGCCGATTACACGGTGGACTATGTGGGCATGGCGCTGGGGCTGGATGGCATTGCAATAGAGGCGGCCGGTGGTGACTTTGGCGCGACCGTGGCGGCGGTCAAGGCGGCGTGTCCCTTCCCGCTCATCCTGATGGCCACCGACCCGACGGTCGCCGAGGCGGGCTTGCAAGCTGCCCAGGGTACAACGCCGCTTTTGTGGGCCGCCACTGCAGACAACTGGCAGGCGATGGCGCAGCTGGCGGCACAGTATAAGGTCCCTCTGGTCGTGCTGGCCTCGGACGGTGACCTCAACACCCTGGCCGATCTGGCCGAACAGGTGAAGAACGCCGGCGTGGAGGACCTGGTGCTTGACCCAGGCACGCGCGGCTATGCCGACAGCCTGGCAGCGTTTACTCAGCTGCGTCGGCTGGCGCTCAAGAAGAACGAGCGCAAGGTGGGCTATCCGCTGATCGCCTTCGCCGGTGACGACATCACCCTCGCCGCGCAGCACATCGCCAAGTACGCC
>JANXAX010000180.1 GCA_025062175.1 Anaerolineae bacterium
CGACCGCTATGCGGTCGAAGTGGCACGTGTGCTGGCTGGCAACAACATCATCGCCTGGCTGACGCGGGCGGATGCTCCCACCCCGGCCGTCTCCTACAACGTGGTCCATCGCAAAGCCGCTGCCGGGGTGATGATCACCGCCAGCCACAACGCGCCGCGTTACAATGGCGTCAAGCTCAAAGCCCCCTATGGGGGCTCTGTCTCGGTGCATCAGGCGCGCATGGTGGAGCGCTTTCTCGAGGAGAACCAAGCGCGCGGGCGCGGGCCGAACATGATCGACTACCAGGTAGCGCTGCAGCGCGAGCTGATCCGCCGCTTCGATCCCAGTTGGGCGTACTATGAGCACCTCAGCCGCCTGGTCGACCTGGATAAAATTTCGGCGGGTGAGTTGCGCGTGGTGGCCGATGCGATGTACGGCGCCGGGCGCGGTTGCTTCCGCGAGATCCTGGCACGCACCCGTACGCGCCTGACCGAGATCCGCTGTGAGATGAACCCTGGCTTCGGTGGCATCCACCCGGAACCCATCGCGCGGTATCTGCAGGCGCTGGTTGCGGCGGTGCAGGCAGAACACGCCGACATCGGTCTGGCCACCGACGGCGATGCCGACCGTATCGGTGCCGTGGATGCGTCGGGCAACTTCGTCGACCCACATCACATCTTCGCCCTGGCCATCCGCTATCTGGTCGAGCGGCGCGGCTGGAGCGGGATGGTGGTCAAGACCGTCTCCACCACGATGATGGTGGATCGTCTGGCAACACGGTATGGCTTGCCGTTGCGCGAGACACCGGTGGGCTTCAACCACATCGCCGACCTGATGCTGAGCGCTGATGTGCTCATCGGCGGTGAGGAGTCGGGCGGCATCGGCATCAAGGGGCACATCCCCGAGGGGGACGGCATCTTGATGGGGCTGTTGCTGCTCGAGATTGTGGCAGATGCCGGCGTGCCACTGCATGAGCTGGTCGCCGACCTGCAGAAGCAGGTGGGGCCAACATGTTACGCACGCTGTGATATGCGCCTGCCGTATCCCGTGGTGAAGTCCGAGATGATCGCCCGGCTGACCAATGCCGCGCCAGCGATGATGAACGGCCAGACCGTGGTCAAGATCGACACGCTGGACGGCGTGAAATATCGCATGGCGGACGACAGCTGGTTGCTCATCCGCCCCAGCGGCACCGAACCGGTGTTGCGTGTGTACGCCGAGGCGCCCGACGCTTGCGGGGTGAGTGCGTTACTGGAGACCGGACGCAAGCTGGCCGGGATCGAGTAGTGGGCCATCCTGCCATAACGATCGAGCAAAATTCGGGTTGAGACGCAATGAGCGAGGAACTGATTCGCCTAACCGCGATGGCCAGTGCAGCGGGCTGAGCGTCCAAACTGGGCCCAGAGGCCTTGGCGCACGTGTTGCGCCCGCTGCAAGATCGATTCGACCCGCGTCGCTACCCTGACCTGCTGGTCGGTCTGGGCGATGGAGATGATGCCGCCGTCTATCGCATCAGCGCGGACGTGGCGGTCATCCAGACGGTGGACTTTTTCACGCCCATTGTGGATGACCCCTACGACTACGGCGCCATCGCCGCTGCGAACGCGTTGAGCGATGTGTACGCCATGGGAGGCGAGGCGCTGCTAGCGATGAACATTTGCGGGTTCCCGGACAACTTGCCCGAAAGTGTGATCACTGAGATCCTGCGCGGCGGCGCCGATAAAGTGGCCGAAGCGGGTGCGGTACTAGTCGGTGGCCACACGGTGCGCGACAACGAACCCAAGTATGGCCTCGCCGTGATGGGCGTGGTGCATCCCCAGCGCGTGCTGACCAAAGCGGGCGCCCGTCCCGGAGACCATCTCATCCTGACCAAGCCTTTAGGTGTTGGGGTGATCACCACCGCGCTCAAGCGTTCGAGCGCGCAGCCCGCCCATGTGGCCCAGGCGGTGGCTAGCATGAAAAAGCTCAATCGCTCGGCCGCACAGTTGCTGCACGCGCTCGACGTGCACGCCTGCACCGATATCACCGGCTTTGCGTTGCTCGGCCATGGGATGGAAATGGCGCAGAGGAGCAAGGTGCGGTTGCGCATCCATCTGGAGCAGCTCCCCTTCCTCGAAGGGGCCATCGCATATGCCGAGCAGCAGATCTTTCCCGGCGGGACATGCAGCAATCAGCGCATGTATCAGGCCTCGGTGGACTTCGCACCGGAGGTCTCTGAGGCGATACGTATGCTGCTCTTCACCCCGGAGACATCCGGCGGATTGCTGATCGCGCTTCCTGAGGAGCGACTGCCTCAGCTGGCGGAACGCTTCCGAACG
Organism: Anaerolineae bacterium; assembly: GCA_025062175.1. Taxonomy (GTDB): domain Bacteria; phylum Chloroflexota; class Anaerolineae; order 4572-78; family NAK82; genus NAK82. The sequence goes on from JANXAX010000180.1 coordinate 2,299, forward strand.
GCAGGTGAGCCATATTGGGTTATCGGCGAGGTGGTGGCCGGCGAGGGTATCCAGGTTCTGCCCTAAAGGAGGGTAGAACGCTACAGGAGGTGAGCGGCCAGGTCGGCGATCAGCCGTAGCACCCCGAAAAGGTCAAGGCTCGAGGCAATCACCACGGCGATCAACACACCACGCACAAACACGGCACCGCGCTCCGCCGCCATATGTGCCGCGACCCAGGCACCTGGCATCGTGCCCAGCGCGATTAAGACCCCAATTTCCCACACGACCTGATCGTTCAGGCCAAAAACCGCCAGAGCCACGAGGGACTGTGCCAGGATGATCAGCACCTTTACCGCGTTTCCGCGCACCAGGTCGTAACCGACCCCCAACACCAGGCCGGCCAGCAGGAAGATCCCAATGCCTGCCTGAATGAACCCACCATAAATGCCAATGGCGAAGAACAGGAGTACCTGCCACCAGTTCAGCGAACGATGGATTTTATCCGGCCGTCCTTGTAGCCAGCGCTTCGGATCGAGCAGGACGGTGATCAGCATGATCACCATCAACGCGCCGATGGTGCGCCGCATCATCTGTTCATCGAGGTTGAGCGCGATATGGGCACCCACCACAGAGCCACACAGGGTGGGGAGCGAGAGCAGGATGCCCCCGCGCCAGTCTAACATGCGTTTTTGGTGGAAGCTGCCGGTGCCGATGACATTTTGCAACACGATGGCGATGCGGTTGGTGCCGTTGGCGACATTGGCCGGCAGCCCCATCGCCAACAGCACCGGCAGGGTGACCAACGAACCGCTGCCGGCCAGCACATTGACCCATCCGCAGATAAACCCGGCTGCGATGCCAACCAGATACATATACCATGCCATACCTTCGGTTGCCATCGTTCTCAGCTGAACCCCAGTCCCCGCTCCTTGAGGGAGACGAAACGGTTGTGGCCGATGATGAGATGATCGAGCACTGCGATGCCGAGCAACTGCCCCGCCTGGACGATCTGGCGTGTCATCTGAACGTCCTCGGGGGATGGGGAGGGATCACCCGAGGGGTGGTTGTGCGCGACGATGAGTGCCGTGCTGTTATAACGAATTGCCTCGCGGAAGAGCTCGGCGATGCGCACTACGGTGGTGTTCACGTTACCAATGTAGATTGTCGGGGTTGCTAGCACGCGATTCTTGGTGTCGAGCAGCAGCACGCGCAGATGTTCCTGCTCCAGCCAGGCCATCTCAGCCATCAGCAGCGCCGCGGCCGCAGCAGGCGAGGTGACCTGGGGGCGTTCGTCCGGCGAAGCGACCGCGATGCGACGGCCCAGCTCGATGCCGGCCTGGATTTGAGCGGCTTTCGCGGCGCCGAGCCCCCGGCGTGCCTGCAGTTCGGCAAAGCTGATGCGCGCCAGGCCCACCAGTCCACCGCAGTCGGCCAGCAATCGTTGTGCCATGGTGAGCACATTCTCACCACGCCGGCCAGTGCGCAGCAAAATGGCCAGCAGTTCAGCAGTAGACAAAGCGGCGGCGCCGTAGCGTGCCAGGCGTTCGCGAGGGCGTTCCTCCGCCGGCACATCACGCATCGTCACATAGTAGCTCGAAGATGTCCCGTCGTTGCTCATGGTGTGGCCCAATGGGCCGGCTCATTATAGGCGTAACGGCGCGTTTTGTCATATCTCGAAGTACCATCTGGGGTGATGAAAACGGCAAGGACAGGAGCATACCGGGCAAATTTGGTATATCAGGTCAACGGGGAGTATACTCAGGGTATATTCCATCGTGCTCAGCGCTTAGGAGACAATCATTGACAGCGGCAGCCAGCATTGTGTTCACCACCGCCACCCTGTTGCTGGCGGCATATGCGCTCAGCGCACTGATATTGACAATCCTTTATCTGTGGCATCGCTCCAAAGTATGCGCGCATGCTCCTCTAACCCATTATCCGCGTGTCACAGTGCAACTTCCGATTTACAATGAGGCTATGGTAGTCGAGCGCCTCATCCATGCGGTGACTCACTTCGACTGGCCGCGTGAACGACTCGAGATCCAGGTGCTGGATGACTCTACGGATGATACCACGTTGATTGCTCAAACGTGGGTGGAATACTACCGGGCTAAGGGGTTTGATATCCGGCTGTTGCGCCGTGAGAAGCGCGAGGGTTTCAAAGCCGGTGCCCTGCAAATGGGTTTGCAGCACGCCACAGGTGAGCTCATTGCTGTCTTCGACGCCGACTTTGTGCCTGGACGTGACTGGTTGCAGAAGACGGTGCCGTACTTCCTCAGTTGTCCGCGCTTAGGCATGCTGCAGACGCGTTGGTCACACCTCAATCGGGAATATTCCTGGCTGACGCGGGCTCAGGCGATCGCGCTGGATGGACATTTCGTGGTTGAGCAGACAGCGCGACAGCGTTCCGGTCTTTTGTTTAGCTTTAATGGCACTGCCGGCATCTGGCGACGTGAATGCATTGAGCAATCCGGCGGTTGGCAAAGTGATACATTGTGTGAGGACATGGATCTCAGCTTCCGTGCCCAGTTGGCGGGTTGGGAATGCCTTTACCTGCCGGATGTCACCACGCCATCTGAGATTCCACCCCAGTTGGCCGCGCTCAAGCGCCAACAGTTCCGTTGGGCAAAGGGAACGATCCAATGCTTGCTCAAACTGGGGAAACGGGTGGCCACTTCCAACAAGCCCTGGTATGTGCGCGTCATGGCGCTGATGCACCTGAGCGCTTACTTGGTGCATCCGCTCTTGCTGTTTTCTGTGCTCGCCACTCTGCCGATGTTGTTGTCCCCTCCGCCCCTGCCGGTTTCGCCAGGGATCGTGGGCATGTTCACGACATCCCCTCTTTTGATGTACGCGGTAGGACAGATCGCACTTCACGGTAGGAACTGGTTCAAATATTACGCGACTTCACCGTTGCTCGTGTTATTGGGAATTGGGATCGCTCTGAACAACACACGGGGTGTGCTCGAAGCCCTGTTCGGCACCAACAACGTGTTTTTGCGCACGCCCAAATTCGGTCTGGAGGGCGACAAAGGGAAGTGGCAGAACAATCCGTACGTGCTGGACGTGGATATGGTGACGCTAGGAGAGCTCGCGTTGGCTTTCTATGCCCTGGCCAGCACGCTCGTGGCGTGGCGCAACGGCTATCTTCATATTATTCCTTCTCTATTGCTCTACGTCGCTGGGTTCGCCTATGTCGGTGGGACGGGGCTGTGGGAAGCAGGTCTCAAGTCAAGACGCAGAACAAAAGGGACGGTGAACGTGCTGCCGGTTCAACGGCTGGCCTCTGACATCCTGCCTGAACTTTCCACCGCCTATCCGATCGCGTCTGTGTCGGAATATCCCCAACCGG
>JANXAX010000181.1 GCA_025062175.1 Anaerolineae bacterium
TTTTCCATCATCTTCCGCCAGCCCGCGACAGCAGCCCTGGCCTCGATTGCCACCTGGCTGTTCTTCACTGTCTTTTGGGGCATCCTGGCCGGCGTATTGGCACCCATCCTGCAGCCGGTACGCTATGGGTTTCCCCAGGAAATCTTGGCCCAGGCCCAGTTAGAGCTGACCCTGACACGCTTCTCACCCAACACGCTGTACACCGAAGTGATGCTGGCGCTGCTACAGCCCACCGTCCGTTCGGTGGGACTGGTGTTGCCCATCCAGCTCCACGGCGCCATACTCGGGACGCCTCTGCCACTCAGCCAAAGCCTGCTGCTGGTGTGGCCGCAGCTGACCGGATTGATCGCGGCGACCATCCTCCTGTTTGCGCTAGGATATGTGCTGTTCCAGCGCCAGGAGATCCGCGCCTAAGCGTGGGGGCGGGACTACTGCCCATCAAGCAGCCGTGCGCGCTTCGCAGAGGGAGCGCGCACGGCCCGTTATCATCGCCTTACCGTGCATGCTCCGCGAGCCACCGGCTTAGTACCCCTTATATTACAGAAATCTAGGTGACCCGTGCCCTTTTAATATACTTTTGTCCCGTAACTTTGTCCTTTGGCAACCGAATTGGTACAATTAAGTGAAAAGCGGATGCCAATGCGTCGAACCTGGAAACGCGAAGGATTTATCGCCTGATGCCGATTCAAATATTGCCACCCGAAGTGGCAGCCAAAATCGCTGCTGGTGAGGTAGTCGAACGTCCGGCTTCGGTCGTCAAGGAGCTGGTCGAGAACGCCCTCGATGCCGGCGCGCGTCACATCCGCATCGAAGTGCGAGAAGGTGGGCGTCGCCTCATCCGGATCAGCGATGATGGCAGCGGCATCGCGCGCGCGGAGCTGCCATTGGCGTTTGCACGTCACGCCACCAGCAAATTGCGCGCACTCGAGGACCTCGAACGCATCCGTACGTTGGGCTTCCGCGGAGAAGCGCTTGCTTCCATTGCGGCGGTGTCCCGCGTCACGATGATGAGCCGTCCGGCGGATAGCCCCAGCGGTGTCATGCTCCAGCTGGAAGGGGGTGTGCAGACTCGCCAGAGCGAGGTGGGAATGGCACCTGGCACCGTGGTGACGGTCGAGAATCTCTTCTACAACGTACCGGCACGGCTCAAGTTCCTCAAAGCACCGGCCACCGAGGCCGGTCACATTCACCGCGTGGTGACTCGTTATGCCATGGCTTTTCCCGAAGTGCGCTTTCATCTCAAGCTCGACGGCCGTGATGTGTTGCAGACCAGTGGTGACGGCTCACTCTACAACGTCTTGCTGGAGCTGTTCGGCCCAGAGACCTGCCGTCAGTTGCTCGCCCTGCCAGAACAAGACATAAAAGAGGATGGGGCGTCCACGCAGGTGGGCGTAAGCGGTTACGTCGGCGCGCCGACGTTGCACCACGCCCAGCGCGAGCACATCACATTATTTGTCAACCGACGTTGGGTGCAAGACCGCATGCTCGCCGCAGCGATTGCCCAGGCATACCACACCCTGCTGCCTGCCGGCCGCTATCCGATGGCAGTGATCAACGTGACCCTGGATCCATCCGAAGTGGACGTCAACGTGCACCCCACGAAAAACGAGGTGAAATTTCGTGACCCCCACACCGTCTTCCGGATGGTGCAACAAGCCGTGCGCCAAGCGCTCTTAGAAAAGGATTCCATTGCTGCGATTACGCTCCGCTCCGAAGAGCGTATGCCAGCTAGGACTTCATCCCCTGCCGAAACCGGATGGCACCAGCTGGCCCATTTTGGATTCGAAGTGCAACGCACGCTTGACGACACGGACGGAGGACAAACCGCTTCCCAGACACGATTGCCGGTGTTGCGTGTTCTGGGACAGCTGGCTCTGACCTATGTGATCGCAGAGGGGCCAGATGGCCTCTACTTGATTGACCAACATGCCGCGCACGAACGCGTGTTATTTGAAGAAATGAAACGACACTGCGCGGCTGCAGCTGTGCCGAGCCAGCAATTGCTTCCTCCCCTGTTGCTCGAGCTGACGCCCGGACAGGCCGCCGTGCTCGAGGCCGAGCGTGCGACGCTGAGCCAATTGGGCTTCGAGATCGAGCCATTCGGCGGTTATACCTATCGCCTGTGCGCCGTGCCGGAGATGTTGGCCTGGGGCGACCCGGCTATGGCTCTGCGTGATATTCTGTCCGAGTTGGCGGAAGGTGGAATCCCTCCCACACGGCGCGCGGACGAACGGGTGATCACCATCGTATGCAAGCGTGCGGCCATCAAAGCGGGTCAGGCGCTTTCGCTGCATGAGATGCAGGAGCTCGTCCGCCGTCTGGAACAATGTCAAGCTCCACGCACGTGTCCACATGGACGTCCTACGATGCTATATCTAAGTGCCGCTCAGCTCGCACGCGAGTTTGGTCGTATATGAAATCGGAGCATTTCACCTGACTAATACTGAAGAAAAATGTGCGCACTTTATGAGTGCTAATCCAGTTTTAATGTGCAATGCGACACCCTATGGTACAATCATGTAGGTCTGCGTGGTCATGGTGGACAGACAGGGGGTTGGATGACTAGCCATATCTTGCTGGTGGGGCTCAATCACACGACCGCATCGGTCTGTTTGCGCGAAAAGCTGGCGATCAACGGGACAAGTCTGCCCGGTGCCCTGAGTCAGCTGCGTCGTATGAATGGCCACGAAGGTGGCACGTTGCATGAAGGTGTTATCCTTTCGACATGCAACCGTCTGGAAGTTTACACTGTCTGCCGCGATGCTGAGGGTGGCTACCACGCCGTGGTCGACTTCTTGTGTTGTAACCGCCGGCTGGCCGCCGAGGAATTTGTCCCCGCTTTATATCGCAAACGGGATGCCGAGGCGGTGCGGCACCTGATGCGCGTGGCATGTGGATTGGACTCGATGGTGATGGGCGAGCCGCAAATCCTCGGCCAGGTGACCGCTGCCTACCAGGCCGCTCTGGCTGGGCACAGCTGTGGAGCGGTGCTCAGCACCCTCTTTCGCCATGCCATCCGCGCCGGGAAGCGCGCGCATGCCGAAACGGCGATCAGCCGCCATGCCGTGACCGTCCCCTCGGTGGCCGCCACCCTTGCGGAGCAGGTGGTCGGCAGCCTGAGAAATCGTGTGGTGTTGGTCATGGGCGCCGGGGAGATGGGCGAGCTGGCGGTGCGCACGCTGATCGCACGCGGCGCCACCAGCATCATCGTCGCCAATCGCACCTACGATCGTGCCCTGGCTCTGGCGCGTGAGCTGGGCGGTGAGGCAATGACCTTCGAACGCCAGCTTGAAGCGTTGGTCCGCGCCGACATCGTCATCACCGCCACCGACGCGCCACACGTCATTCTGACGCGCGACAAGGTGGCCCAGGCGATGGCGCAACGTCCCGAACGTCCCCTGGTGATCGTGGACATCGCCGTGCCACGCGACACCGAGCCGACCGTGGCCGAGGTGCCCGGCGTGCGCCTGTTCGACATCGACGATTTGCAAACTGTGGCCAACGGCAACTTGGAAGCGCGCCAGCGCGAGATCCCACGCGTCGAGGCCATTGCCGCTGAGGAGGCCCAGGCGTTTATGTGTTGGTTTGAAACCCTGGAAGTGGTGCCCACTATCAGTGACCTGCGACGGTGGGCCGAAGAGGTGAAAACTATCGAGCTCGAAAAAGCTCTACGCCGCCTTCGCCATCTGGATGAACGCGAACGGAAGGTGGTCCAGGCATTGGCCCATCGATTGGTGAATAAGTTCTTACACTTGCCCACGGTGCAACTGAAGCAGCGTGCTCTCGAAGGGCAGGGGCATCACTATGCCAGCGCCATTCGGGATCTGTTCGGCCTCGGCTTGCGCGATTGTGAGACGCTCGACCCTGGGGATGTATAACCTCATCGTGAGGACGCTAAGATGGCCCACGTTCCCAAGATGACATTGGTCCTGGGCACGCGTCCGAGCGCGTTGGCGCGCCGGCAGACCGAATGGGTCGCCCAATTGCTCCAGGCGGCCTGGCCGGAGCTCACCTTGGTGACGCGCGTCTACATCACCCGTGGCGACCGTGAGGCTCAGCGTCCTCTGCCCGAGATCGGTGGCAAAGGGCTCTTCACCGCCGAGATCGAAGCCGCCTTGCGTGCCGGCGAGATCGATGCGGCTGTCCACAGCTTGAAGGACTTGCCCATTGCCATGGCAGAGGATTTGGTGGTCGGTGCTGTTCCCGAACGTGCGCCGGCCTATGATGTGTTCATCTCCCGCCATCAGGTGGGCTTGCAAGCCCTACCGCCGGCACCGCGCATCGGCACCAGCAGCTTGCGCCGTGCGGCCCAGCTGCGGGCGCTGCGGCCCGACGCCGAGGTCATCAATCTGCGCGGCAACTTGGACACGCGCCTGCGCAAAGCGGCCACGCCGGACTACGATGGGGTGGTGATCGCCGCCGCCGGGCTCGTGCGGCTGGGACTAGAAGTGCCCATCACCCATCCTTTCTCCTATGATGAGATGCTGCCGGCGCCGGCCCAGGGTGCGCTGGCGGTGCAGTGTCGCGCGGACGATCCGGCCATCCTCGACCTCTTGTATCCCATCCATCACTTCCCCACCTGGGCTGCGGTGACGGCAGAACGAGCTTTTCTCAGCGGGCTGGGGGGCGGTTGTGCGGCGCCGGTGGCGGCCTATGCGACGCCTCATGCCACCGATGCCACGGTGCTATGGTTGCGCGGCATGGTGGCGAGCTTGGATGGCCAGCGCATCGTGCGCGTCTCCGGAGAAGGGGACATCCATCGACCACAGGAGTTGGGGCAGCGGCTTGCCGAAGAGGCGCTGGCGCGTGGCGCGGCGGAATTGCTTGCCGAACGCGACCACTTGGCGGCAAGAAAAGAGAGGGAGCCCAGGAGCTGAGCCTATGACAAAGGGACTAGCTGGCCTACGGGTGGTGATCACGCGCCCTGAAACCCAATCGGAAACCCTGTCGGAACGGCTGCGTCGGGCAGGGGCAGTGCCGATCTTGTTCCCGGTGATCACGATCGCGCCGCCTGAACCAGGCGGTGCGCTGGACCAAGCGCTGCGGCACCTGCCGGAGTACCACTGGATCATCTTCACCAGCGTCAATGGAGTGCAACAGTTCTGCTATCGCTTGGCAGACATAGAGAGGATGTCTTCGCCTCAATCCCAAGGCATTCCTGAATTTCGTGGCAAGATCGCCGCCATCGGTCCCAAGACGGCGGAAACGCTGCGCCAGTTTGGGATCGCAGTCGATGTGGTGCCGCGCGAATATCGGGCTGAAGCCATCTTGGACGTCCTAGGAGACGTACGGAATATGCGCATCTTGTTGCCGCGGGCGGATATCGCCCGTGCCGAACTGGCACGCGGACTGCGCGAGCGCGGCGCCAGCGTGGACGAGGTGGTCGCGTACCGCACGCTGCCCGCCACACCACCCCCACACGCCTTCGCGCAGCTGCGCCAAGGGGTGGACGTAGTGACTTTCACCAGCTCTTCGACGGTGCGCCATTTCGTGGCGCTGACGCGCGGGATCGACTACGGCGACCCAGCCATTGCCTGCATCGGCCCGGTCACCGCCGAAACCGCCCGCCAGCTGGGCCTGCGCGTCGATATCGTGGCCGAGGAA
>JANXAX010000182.1 GCA_025062175.1 Anaerolineae bacterium
GGGACGATCACTATCTGCACCGGCCACGACCCGGGCCAGCGTGCTATCCTGCTCAGCGTCTCGGACACAGGGGTGGGCATTCCTGAAGCGATTCGGGATCGAATCTTCGATCCCTTCTTCACCACCAAACCGCCCGGCAAGGGCACCGGCTTAGGATTGTCCATCGTGGCGGGCATCGTGCGGGCACATCATGGAGAGATCGTGCTCCAGAGCAGTGAGGGAAAGGGTACCACGTTTACTATTATGTTCCCACAAGAGCATCGTGGGTTGCCCAACGCTTCGGAGCGTGGCGCTCTCGCTTCGGCCTCTGGCGGTCGAGCCTAGATATCTCGGCTTCGTCATTCCCAACTGGGGGGTATGAAGTCGCACCAGGAGGCTATGGATGCCAAGAATACTAATCGCGGAAGATGACCCAGACGTGCGCAGCTTCTTGGAGGATGAGCTGACCAATGCCGGGTTCACGGTCACGGCAGTGGACAACGGCGCTGATGCCGTGGTGGCAGCGGTTGAGCAACCTTTCGACCTCTACCTGCTCGACATGTTGATGCCAGGCTTGGACGGCATCCAGACCATTCGCGTGCTGAAGAAACTGACCCCCGACGTGCCGATCATCGGTTTGACAGGCTATGTGGGCCTGGGCTATATGGCGCAAGCCGCGGCCTACGGGGTGATCTGTCTGGCTAAGCCAGTCGTGATGGCGGATTTGATCCGCGAGATCAACGAGGCGATCGCCTCCCGTTCTGGGGGCGAAGAGGCTGACATCTGAAGGCCCGCCCGGCCGACATGCGCCGGACGTCTCCCAGCGGGGACGTGCCACCCCCTGTCCAACTATGCGTTCACACCAGACCGCGCTGTACGGACGGTCGGCTGGTCGCTCTAACGCGCGCGGTTACACCCCTCTTCCCCCAATGACGTGCACCTTCCGATAAAAACGCATGTTTTGGGCAGCTCCATACACGAAAATTGTGCTATAATAAAGTTAGGAAAAGGGAGACCGCCATGCATTCCAGCAATCACGATGAGCGACCCACACAAGGAGGTGTAGTATGGCCGTGATCACGATCTCGCGACAATATGGCAGCGGCGGCACCGAAATCGCAATGCGCGTCAGCGAAATGCTGGGCTACAGCTATCTCGACAAGCTGATCATGACCCAGATCGCTGAAGAAGTGGGCCTGTCCATGGAAGATCTGGGCGAGTTCTCGGAGGAGTACACCAAGATCAAAAACTTCCTGTTGCGCATCGTCACTCCCGGTCCACACACCTTTGTCAAAGTGGCCATCCGCAAGCGGGACACCAGCGGTGAGGAAACTGCCAGCACGATCCAGCTCAACGACGCGCGTTGTGCCGCGTTGATCCGCAGCGCGGTGCACCGGGCGTATCAACAGGGCAACGCGGTCATCGTCGGGCGCGGAGGTCAGGCGACTCTGCAGGACATGCCAGGTGTGCTCCACGTGCGCATCGAGGCGCCGCTCAGGACGCGCATCCTCCGGGTGCAGGAGCGCGAAGGGATCGGCTTCAAAGAGGCGGAGCGCCTGGTGAAGCGTCAGGACAGGATCGCCGAGCAATACTTGCGTCACCTCTTTGGGATCAACTGGGCCGATTCGTCGCTCTACCACGTCATCATCAACACGGCGAAGTGGGATGTGGCTGCCGCGGCGCAGCTGATCGCCGACCTGGCGCAACGCATGCCGGCCGACAAGGCGATCATCGCCTAGCCGGTGCTAGCTGCTCAGAGGCCCAAGACACCCCTATCCTCTCTGAGAAAGCCTTTCAGGGATGGGTCTTGTCGCCCCATTGCGGCAGCCGTAGGACGTCGGAGGATGAACCCGGTGTCCGACAACACAGGTCAGCACGGAAGCGATTATGTCCTGCACTAGTTCAATAACCTGGTCGGGCTTGCGGTCTCCCTTGGCCCTGGTGGGAGAGAGCCGGAGTGAGGGGGATTCAACCGCCCTCGACGACCGCGGTGCGGGGTATCCTGTCGCCATTTCGTGGCGCTGCTTCTATATTATTCAATCCCAGATTTACCCGCTCACCCTCCCGTGCACCGGTGGATGATCCCTGGCGGTATGTCGCGGCCCGCGCGCGGTTTGCTCGAGTGCCTGATCGCCTTTCTCCTTCTGGTCCAGAGCGTGTTCCCGCTGCGGGCGCAAAACCCTACCAGTGACATCCGCGTCGCTGGGACGGCCGGGCTGGCCACTCCGGGCGGTTCGGTCACCTATGTGCTGGCGCTCTACAACCACACCGACCGCCCTCTGTCGAATGGCGCCGTCCGCTATGCCATGCCAGATGGTTTCACCTATGTGCCCGGCTCGACGCGCGTCACGGTGGGCGGACATCTGCTCTCCACCGCTGATCCGACTCGGGATGGGGCGACATTGCACTGGTCGCCCTTCACCGTGCCAGCGGCGGGACACACGCTCCACACCCCGCGCGGTATCCACACCATGGCTCAGGACTTGTGCCTGCCGGAGTTCATCGATCTGCACCTCGACCAGGCGCTGCAGCTGGTGGGCAGCGGGGGCTATGTCACCCAGCTTTTCTACGGCATCACAGCCGCCACGACCGGCCCGGACGCATGTGCGCGCTACTTCGTCAACGCCGCTTATGACCGCAATCTGGTGCCGGTCCTGCGCCTGCAGGGGCGGTTCGTTTCGGGGGTCTGGGAGAAGCCGGATCCAGGGCCGGCGGGTGACTACGGCGCGGTGGCACAGGGTTTTGCGCGCTATGTGGCCGGCCTGCCGCGGCGCGACACCCATCCGCTCTACATCGCAGTGTGGAACGAGCCCAATCTGTGGATCGAATGGAGCGGCGCGCCCAACGCCATCGAATACGCGCGTTTCTTCACCGCGGTCTCGCGCGCCATCCGTCGCCTGGGCGACGCCCGCATCCGCGTCGTGAACGGCGCTGTCGCGCCGGGCAGCGGCCACTTGAATTTCATCCGTTCGATGTTGACGGTGCCAGGTTTCGTGGACGCCTTCGACGCCTGGGCCAGCCACTGCTATCCGTACAATCACCCGCCTTGGTACAACATGCATGCGAGAACGGCGCGCTATGGGGAATACGCCATCGACTGTTATCTTCTAGAAAAAGAGGTGATTGAACGCCACGGGGGGCGCAGCGGTTTCAAGTTCCTCATCACCGAGACGGGCTACGAGCTGGGCAACGCCACCTTTGCCTTCGAGGGTTTCCCGGCCGTCGACGAGCACAACCGCGCCGATTACATGGCCGATGCCTTCCGCCGTTGGTGGCCTGCCTGGCCGGAGGTGATCGCCGTAACGCCCTTCCAGCTCGGCGACCCCTGGAGCGGCTGGGAGCGCTACGACTGGATCGACTACGCGGTGTCGCTGAACCCCAGGCAAATCCAGTTCTCGCCGCGGCTCCAGTACACCGTTGTATCGGCGCTGAGCAAGCCGCGCGGCGAGACAGTGGCGCGCAGCGTGCAAGTGTCCTTTCAGGCGCGGGTGGCGTCCGATGCTGTGCCCGACAGAACCTACTTCGGAACGCTGTGCGGTGCGGCACGGGGGGTGCAAGAAGTGTGCACCGTCGCCGCACCGGTGCGGGTTGTGGCTTCGCTGCAGCCGGTGTATCTGCCGCTCATCGCTCGGCCACCGCAGACCAGTGCGCCTCCCCGAGATGGGGTGTGGTATCTGGCCGGGCCAAGCACGCCTGCAGGAGGTCCAGACGAAAAAGAGGGTGTGGTCCAGCCCACCACCTTTCTTGGCGGCGCAGCGCTGGCAGCGCAGAGTCTGCCCTCTGCTGAGCCAGTGATCCCCGCTGCCGCGCTGCCACCCGATGCGGCATGGCTGGCATGGGTGGGCGATGCCCAGGCTGCCTGGGTGGCCGTCGTGGGTCGCCGGGGAGAGGTCGCCGTCGCGGACCTGGCGCGGGCCGAGGTATTCGCTCGCGCGCCGCTGGCCGACCCTCCGCGCGCCCTCGCCGCAGGTCCTCAGCCGGGTATGCTCTACGTCGCTTCGGATGCGGGAGACATCCGCTGCCTCGATGCGCGCACCGGTGACACCCTAGCGCAGTTCAGCGACGCGCATCTGCAAGTGAGCGCCATGCGCTACGACCCGCTGGAGCGGACGCTGCTCGTCGCGGATGCTGCAGCGCCGGCGGTGGTCCGCCTGGCGGCCGACCTGGCGCGCCTGCTCACACGCCAAGCACTGCCCGACCTGCCGGGTGCGATGATGCTCGACGCGGAGCGTCGCCGCGTTTACGTCGGACTCCCGGGCAGCAATCAGGTCGTCGCGTTGGATGCAACGACGCTGCAGCCGGTCGCCCAGCAGCGACTGCCCGGTGGCCCGTTGCTGGCAGTCGCCTTGGACCACGCGCACAACCGTTTGTATGGATTGAGCGCCGCCTCGCCGCGCCAACGCGTCATCGCCGTGCTCGACGCGGCCACGTTGCGCCCGCTGGCGCTGGTGGCGGGCACCTTCGAGACACCACTGCGTCAAGCCACGGCACTGGTGGCCGACTGGTCAGGCCGGCTGTGGGTCGCCGAGGGGGAGCGCCTATATGGCATCGATGACCACTACACGGTGGTGGAAACGGTGCCCCTCGCCCGGCCGTTGCACCCAACCATGCTGCTAGCGCCACCGCAAGGCGCGCAGGTGGTGTGGATGGATGCCGCTGGCTTATGCATGCACTGACAGGGCTCCACAGCGAACATTTGCACCACCCGAGTCACGCGCGTCAGCGAGCAGTATATTGGCTGCCCTCCCACGGTCACGGCGCGGACAAAGTTTCCAAGATTTTTGGCAGGAAAACCTGACGAAAAGCGATTGACAAGCAAAGAAAGCGGGTTTATACTGTTATTATCAGGTCCACTTTATCCATAATTGGGGGACACCCCTCCAGGAGGCTTATAATGAAGACACGCAACCTGTTCGTTTTGTCTCTCGCCTTGCTAGTGTTTGCCGCTGCCTGCAATCTGACCAGTCTGATCCCGGGTGGCGGATCTGCCGGAACAGTTTCAACGTTGTGGGCGGATGTGCCGCCGTTCGCCGGCGCGACACGCGAGAACATCGATCTGCCCCTGCCGGCGCGCATCGCGTTGCAAGCGATGCTGCGCGGCCAGCTGGAGTTCATCGTCTACACCACGCCGCAGCCCGTCCAGGCGGTCAAGGACTTCTACACCAAGGAGCGCATGGCCGCTTCCGGGTGGGATGTAAACCAATCGGCGGGTTGTGACTTCGCCGTGTCTGGAGAGGCTGGAGAGGCGCAGTCCCCATCGCCCATTCAGGACATGTGCTTTTTCACCAAACGGGAGGGGAACCGCGAGGTCGGCCTGGTCATCCTGCTGATCCGCGATGACCAGGCGGCCAAGACGCAGATCTTCTATGCGCGCGTCAACTTACAGGCCACGCCCGAGCCCGGCGGCGCCCTGCGGCGGACACCGGCCAGCTAATCTTGAAAAACGTGATCCGGAGCAGCTCCCCGCACCGGTCGGGATGAGCTGCTCCTCCCAATGGTGACTTGACCACCACTGCTATTTCAAAAGCTGCTCGTGAAAGCCGACATACAACGGAATACACACGGCAATTCTCAGTTCCTGACCAAATCCTGCAGCGCACCG
>JANXAX010000183.1 GCA_025062175.1 Anaerolineae bacterium
ACGCCAATCTGTGCCACCTTCTGCAACGCCTGAATCTGGAAGAAGCCACCCAACACAAGCACGCCGATCACCAAGGCGAAGTAGCGCTGGGTGTTCAGCGTACCCTGCTGCGCGCTGTAACCTGGGGTGTTTTCATAGGCGGTGCGGATGTCGACCACCTGGATTTTCTTCACCTGGCTCTCCAGCCGGCGCTTCATGAGTTCACGGAATGCCCGTGCCTCAGCCGGGTCCGCCGGCATGTCCAGCTTAATGGCGATAATGTTCGACGAAATTTCGCTGGTGGGGCGGTCCTCGACCACTGGCTTGGGTTTGATCTGATCGCCGGTGAGCAACGGCACAATGATGGAAGGTTGGATGGCGTACTGCTGGCTGGTGGTGATGCCCACAACGCGCAGGGTGTAGAACTCCTCGCGCGTGCCCTGCAAGGAGCGAATCGTGAACTCATCACCTACTGAGAGGCCGGCACGGCGCGCTACCAAGCTGTCGATGATCGCCTCTTTGCCTCGTCGATTTTGCAATTGACGGCCGAAGCGCACCGGAGGTTCTCCCGGCCGTCCTGGCTCGACCTGGATGAGCGAAACATCCAACGGCTTGCGCGGTTGACCCTGGGGAGTGGTGCCGGGCAGGATGATCGACACGCGGCTGAACTCAATCGGCCCAGCTGCCTTAACCCCTGGCACCCGTTCGATGTCCTGCAACGTACCGCGTGGCAGCCGGCTGGCAGCGATAAGCAACTGCGCATCTGCCTGATAGGCGATCAGGTCGGCGTCCAGATTGCTGAGATATTCAATATTGCCACGCCCTAGTCCCTCGGCCAGCCCGGCAATGAAGAGCACCAGCGCGGTTAACAATGCCACCAACAGGCTGACCAGCAAAAAACGTCCCCGACTGCGCCATGTTTCCTTGAAAGCCAGATACGCACCCATTCTCTCCTCTTCCCAGCTCGATGATCTCCAAAATCCTAACAAGACTCATTATACCGGCATCGTCCAAGACACCAAAAAGTTCCTCCTAACTGAAATGACCCGGACCCAAGTGGATGCCAATAGCCCGGCACGCTAATCCGCTAATCGCGACGTGCGACGAAGATCATCCGCTCGCTGTGGCTCCCGAAGGGTTCCAGGTGATAGGAACCATAGAGTGCTTCTAACCCAAAACCAGCCAGGCGCAACAGGAGCTCCATCTCGAAGCGGAAGACGAGGCGCAGATGGAAGGGGAAGAGTGTGCGACGCACGCTGCCATCTGGTGCGAGCTCGTCGATGATAAAGGTAACGTGTTGCAGCTGGTTCGCCCAATCCAAACGCTGCTGGATAAAGCGCTGGACAAGATAGCCCGTCTGCGGGTCGCGCACCGGCTCATCGCTCAACAGACGTCCGTCCATCTCAGCGAGCGTTGGCAGGTCGGGATGGGTGAGGTCAACGACCAAGCGCCCTCCAGAGCCGAGATGGCGATGAACGCACCCCAGGCACGCCAGCTGGGCCTGGGTGTCGTGACAGTGCATAAAAGTGTTGACCGAGAGGATCGCCAACGCAAAGCGCTCTGCCAACTCGAAATGGCGCAGGTCTCCATGGGCGAGAGTGACATACTCTGCCAGTCCGGCCGCGCGAAGCCGTTCTCGTGCGCGGGCGAGCATCTCCGCCGAGCCATCCAAGCCGGTGACGCGATGACCCGCCTGTGCCAAGGGCAGCAGCAAACGACCGCTGCCACACCCTAGCTCCAAAATGGCCCCGTCCGCTGCCCGGGCGAAGTCGAGATACATTGGGATGTCCTCGTCGCACTGCGCATAGAAGAGATCGTAAAAACGCGCAAATGGGTCGTAGTTATCGCCGGGTGGAAGAAATGTTGGCATATCCCTTTCCTCTGTTAGCTGGACTCACAGAACGGCTCAGTTCGCAAGCCACCGGCGGAGCAAGGTTTGGGCACGTTCCAGCGCCTCGGCAAGACGGGCTGCGTCACAGCCGCCCTGTGCCATAGTAGGGCTGCCGCCGCCGCTGCCACCCACCGCGCGACAGACTTCCTGCAACAGGGCACGCATGTCGCCAGCGACATCCTCGGAGCGAGCGAAGAGCAGCTGTCCCTTGCCCTGGCCTGTCGCACCCTCCGTCCCACCCGGCGCTAGCCCAAATAGGACCACGTTGCCCGGTTGGGCAGTGATGCGCGATGCTAGCTGGCGCACCTCCTGTAGGACACGTCCGATGAACGGCTGCACAATGACGCGCACCGTGCCCATCTGCGGGGCTTGGCACGCCAACGTCGCTGCCTCGTATTCGACCAGTTTCTCCTGCAGCTGCTCGCGCGCTTTACGCTCACGGCGTGCCTCGTCTTGCAGCCGCTGCACCACTCCCGGAAGTTCGTCGACCGCGACAGTGAGTTGGCGCGCCATGCGGCTGGTCAGCGTGTGCAATGCGGCGTAATGCCGCAGGGCGCGTCCGCCGCACAAGAAGGTCAGACGCGTCTCGGCGCCGCGCCGCTCGGTATGGGTCACCTTGATGAGACCCACGGCGCCGGTGCGCGCCACATGGGTGCCACCGCACGCCGACCAGTCGAAGCCCTCGATATGCACGACGCGGATGTGGTCGTGCACAGTCGGGGGCTTGCGCAATGGCAATTGACGTGCTTCCGCGGTGTCCACCCATCGCCAGCTGACTGGCCGGTCCTCAAAGACGATCTGATTGGCAAGCATCTCGCCGCTCGCGATCTCCTCCTCGCCTAGATCGTTGCGGTTTAGGTCGATCGTACTGTAGCTCTGGCTGAGATGGAAGCCCACCGTGTCCGCCTGAAAGAGTTGGGCAAACGCTTGAGAGAGAATGTGTTGGCCAGTGTGCTGTTGCATGTGATCGAAACGGCGCGGCCAGTCCACCACCCCCTCTAGCTCACCCTCTGGCAGCGTGCTATCCGCGGGTAGCATATGCACGACAGTCCCGTCGGCGCGCTCGACCACTTCCAAGACGGGATGGCCGGCCAGGGTGCCAGTGTCGTGGGGCTGTCCACCGCCGGTAGGATAGAAGGCGGTGCGGTCGAGCACCACCGCCAGGCGGTTCCCCAGCGTTTGTGTCTCGATAAGACGCGCGCGAAAGCGAGTGCAGTAGGGATCAGCATCATACAAGCGTTCCGTCATGCCTTCATCACCTCGCGCAATACCTGGGTGGCATAGCTGCCCGGCGGCAGGCGGAACGCCAGCCGCAAGCCATCCTCCCAATCCACCTGAACGTCGGCGAGCGGCACGCGGTAGGGACGGCGTGCGCCCTTGAGCTTGATGCCGGGCAGCCGAAACTCCTCCAATGACAGTCCTGTCTCGGCGAGCAGGGCGCGCTCGCGTTCGCCAGGTGCCCCTTCCGCCAGCAGGCATTTAGGGCCAAACAACGCACCGGACGGGCTGATCTCGAAGCGGTCGGCGCGCGGTTGCTCACGCACCACGTCTCGCACAATAAAGGCGGCGCCGCTGGCGTGGATGAACGCCACATCACCTGCCTCCAACCGGTCCAACGTGCGGATGCGTTGGGCCAGCAGCCGGTTGAACAGGTGAGACTGATAGGCAGACAAGGCCAGGCGGCGCAATGGATAGGGCACCGCGCGCAGGGCCACGTTTATGTCTCCGCCCGCCCGCACCAGCGCCTCCAGCACCCGACGTTCATCGCGCAGACTATGCGGCCATTGGCGCAATGCCTCAGCGTAGGCGCCTGCCTCGACCAGGGCGCGCGCCGTCCGTAGCGCAGGGGGGTCGTCCGGCAGGGGACGACCCAGATATATGCGGACAAAGGCCAGCGCATCGCCGCGCAGCAGGGCGTATCCTAACCAGTGGGTGTTGTCCCGTTGGCCAAAACGCTGCTCACCGAAATAGTTGGGCACACCGCGGCGCATCAGCTCCGCCAGCACCGCGCGGGCGATGGAAAGCGCTTCGCGAGGCACGTCCCGGATATACACGAGAAAACGATTGCCGGCCAGGTGGCCCAGTTTGAGCTTATTGCGATGGCGCGCGACCTGCAGGATGCGCACCCCTTCGAGCTGCAGCGCCGCCGCGCGCTCAGGAGGCACACTGTCCACCGAGAGCCATTGGCGCGCGACCGCGCGGGCGTCCTTGAGGCCGGCATAGCCAATGGCCCGCTGGGGCAGGCCCAGAGCACGTGCGAAGCGTGTCACCAGTTCCAACGTGCTGATACCACGCTTCTCGACAAAAAGATAACAATGCTGGCCCTCGCCGCACGGCGTGTAAAGGGGGATCTCCTCGACAACGAAGTCGTCCAATTGCACCCGGACGCGGCCGCCGGTGCCAGGGTAGTCCTCGGTCAGATAAGGCAGCGATTGGGTGGTCCCCAAATGTTGCTCTACATGCATAGACATGCCATCCTGCCGCCTGACAGTTCACTCGAACAGACGCGCGATCTCATCCCGTGCAAAGATAGGCAGTGGTTTGATCCCTTCGTCTGTCAGCAACGTACAGCCCTGTTCGCGTGGCACAGCCCGCCCGATGACGGTAGTCGGGATACCCTCGGCAGTCAAGGCGCGGATGATGGGTTGCGTGTCTTCGGGAGGACAGGCGATCAGCAGCGCACCAGAGGCGATTACGCCTAACGCATCCAGGCCAAAATGGGCACATAGACGCTGCGTCTCGGGAAAGATCGGGATCGCTGCCTGGTTGATTTGCAGGCCGATACCGGCGGCGCGCGCCAACTCCCACAGCCCGCCCGCCAGGCCGCCCTCGGTCGGGTCGTGCATAGCGTGTACCCGACCTGCCGCGCATGCCAGCTGGGCATCGCGCACCACGCTGATGCCGGGGTCGTGGAGGAAAGCGCGACAGCGCTCCAGTAGCGCTGCATCCAGGACACCGCGCAGCTCTGCCTCCTTCTCGCGCACAATGAGCGCAGTCGCTTCCACGGCAATCCCTTTGGTGAGCAAGATGTCGTCGCCCACCTGGGCGCCGGCCGTGCTCACATAGTTTCCCTTGTCAGCCTCTCCCAACATATGCCCTACTACCAGGGGACGGGGCAGTGCGTGGGTGATCTCGGTATGACCGCCAACCAGGGTGATGTCCAGCTCGGTGCATGCGTCGGCGATCTGCGCGAAGATGGATTCCACCAGCTGGTGGTCGGTTGCGCTTTCGGGCAGGAGCAATGTTGCCAGAAACCAGCGTGGCACGGCGCCAGCGCAGGCGATATCATTGGCGTTGACGTGGACGACGTACCAGCCGATCTCGTCCGTGGCGAAGGTGATGGGATCGCTCTTAGCCACCAGATAACGGTCGCCCATGTCGATCACGGCGGCGTCCTCGCCCACTCGAGGAGGCACGATCAGGCGCGCGTCCAGCCGGCGGTGGCGCGTCAACAGCGCATCGAGATAATCCGCCGGCAGCTTGCCCACTGGAAACAGAGTGGTCATCGTCTCTACCCGGATGTGGTCCATATGGAATGACGATGTGGTGATAAGAACATGGGACCTCCCCGCGATGAGAAGGTCCCATGCCGCGCCGTGGCGTACTACCGATAAACCGGAGGTGACGCCACGGCGCTCAGCCTATGACTCAAACATTGGTCCATTGGCATCACCTCCCTGTCCTAGGATAGCGACACCAGG
>JANXAX010000184.1 GCA_025062175.1 Anaerolineae bacterium
TTCCGAGGTGATATTATGCTGTTTGCCGACGGGAGGCGCATCCTGGAGGAACGCAGTGGCATCCCCGTGCTCGGCATCGTGCCGTATCTGGGGCAGCTGCGTATCCCCGACGAGGATGCGGTAGCCATCGAAGAACGCAAATACCCTTTGGACCGCCGTCTGACACACGCAGCGTTGTCCTCAGGCGAGGTGGACATTGCCGTGGTCAGGTTGCCGCGCATCGCCAACTTCGATGATTTCGACCCCTTGCTGGACGAGCCCGGCGTTCACGTGCGCTATGTCTCCAGCAGAGAAGCGCTGGGTTCACCCCATGCCATCATCCTGCCGGGGAGCAAGAGCACGCTGAGCGACCTACATTGGCTGCGCACCCTCGGACTGGCAGACGCCATCCACGAATTCGCCGCACGCGGAGGCGCCGTGGTCGGCATCTGCGGTGGATATCAGATGCTGGGCATGGTGCTGCGCGACCCCTTGCACGTCGAATCGCTGGAGGAGGAGGTCGCCGGTCTGGGTTTGCTGCCGGTGGAAACCGTCTTCGCCCCCGACAAGATCACCCATCGTGCCACCGCGCGCATCCTAGGTGGGCCAACTTGGCTCGCCCCTCTATCCGGCACTATCGTCCACGGTTACGAAATCCATATGGGGCGCACCAAACCGCTCGCCTCAGACCCCCATGCACAGACAGTCCGACCATGGCTGTGTATCACGCAGCGCAGCCATACCCCGGTTGAGGTGTTGGATGGCGCGGTGAGTGCAGACGGGCGCATCTGGGGATGTTATCTCCATGGTTTATTTGAGAACGTCCACCTGCGCCGAGCCTGGTTGGCCAGCCTGGGATGGGAAAATCGGGAGAAGGCCCAGGATATCCGGCAAGATCCCTTCGAAGCCTTGGCCGACGCAGTTGAAAGCGCCCTCGACATGGCACGGCTCTATGCCATCCTGGAGATGTAAAGGAGAACGTTTATGGGCTTACCGCATAACACCAAAGGGTTGATCATTCTGAACACGGGCAACGGCAAGGGTAAGACCACCGCGGCGTTGGGGATGGTGATGCGTGCCTATGGGCACGGACAGCGCGTCTGTGTCGTGCAGTTTATCAAGAAAGCTACCGACCGTTGGGGCGAAGTGAAAGTGGCAAAACAACTGGGCATCGAGTGGCATGCTCTGGGGCGCGGCTTTTGTCGCGTCGGGCCCGATTCACAGCGTGACAAAGAGGCGTCGCAGGCCGGCTGGGCGCTCTGTCAGGAGAAGATCGCCAGCGATACCTATGATATGATCCTACTGGACGAGTTCACCTTCCCATTGCACTTCGGCTGGCTGGACACCGAGGCGGTCATCCGCTGGCTGGCTGAACACAAACCGGCCCGCCTGCACCTCATCATCACCGGGCGCTATGCGCCACCGGCACTGATCGAATTTGCCGACCTGGTCACTGAGATGGTCGAGGTGAAACATCCCTATCAGCGCGGCATTTCAGGACAACCAGGGGTTGAGTACTGAGAAACACCGGGATGGATGAGGCTGGCTTGACAGAACGCACCGGATATGCCGCCGTTCCGGCGACGTGTGGTGAACTGGTCCAAGGTTCCTTGGACGGTATCCCTTGCTTGGTATCGTGTCCGATCGATGTATACAGCGTCGCCACGGTGCGACTCGATCAAGACACTCACTGGCATGTGCCAATGGAGCGCTCCAAATCGGTGGCGGCCCTCCAAGCCGGCCTGCGTCATCTGGGCTGGTCTGGGGGAGGCAGCTTGCATCTCGTCTCACCGCTTCCGGTCGGTCGCGGATATGGCACGAGCACCGCGGATTTGGGGGCCACGTTGTATGCACTGGGAAATGCCTGCGGGCACATGTTCACACCGTCCGAAGCGGCGCGTCTGGCGGTGTCGATTGAACCCAGCGACAGCACGCTCTTTCCGGGCCTGACGCTCTTCGCTCACCGCAGCGGCGAATTCTACGAGACGCTGGCCGACGCACCGCCGCTGTGGGTCGTGGTGCTCGACCCCGGCGGCGAGGTGGACACGCTCGCGTTCAATCGCTGTGACCACCGCGCGGCGCTGCGGCGCCTCGCCGGAGAGCATCGCCAGATGTTTGACATGTTGCGCCAATCGCTGCGAGACAAGGATTGGGGGCTGCTCGGCGAGGCGGCCAGCCTCAGCAGCCGCCTGCATCAGGCGATTCTGCTCAATCCCTGGCTGGATGATGCGTTGAAACTCGCCAAGAGTGTGCGCGCTTTGGGAGTCTGTCGTGCCCACAGCGGCACGTTGCTGGGGCTCTTGTTGGACGCGGCGCGGGTGGATGTCACGGCGGTGACAGCGCATATTGTCCGCCAGTTTCCGTCCTTGGCCGTGCATGCTCATCGGCTGGTCGGCGGCGGGGCGGTCAACCCGCGCGCGCTCAACCTGGCAGCGGCTGGGAAGTCTTCCGTGGACTGCACCCCGGACATGTGAACCCCGCGAGTCGGCCATCTGCGCGGGAGCATCAGAACAGCTTCCGGCGATGAACATATTCATCACTCAAAAGTAAAGCAAGGAGGTTGAAGCCCATCTATGTCACTAGAACAGACAATCGCACACATTGGTCCACTCGATGAAGCTGCCATGGCCGCGGCGCGCGTCCGCCAGGACAACCTGACCAAACCGCGAGGCAGCCTGGGGCGGTTGGAAGCGCTGTCTATTCACGTGGCTGGGATCACCGGCCAGACACAACCGCGCATCACGCACAAAGTGATCATCACCATGGCAGGTGACCATGGCGTGGTGGCGGAAGGGGTGAACGCCTATCCCCAGGAAGTCACTGCACAGATGGTTTATAACTTCCTGCGCGGCGGTGCCGGCATCAATGTGCTGGCACGTCACGTCGGGGCACGGGTCGTGGTAGTAGACATGGGTGTGGCGGCGACGTTGCAACCGCATCCTGAGCTGGTGATCCAGAAAGTCGCACTTGGCACGCAAAACATCGCGCGCGGCGCCGCAATGACACGCCAACAGGCGATTCAATCCATTGAGGCTGGCATCACAGTGGTCGAAGCGGAGATCGCCCGCGGCTTGGACATTGTTGGGGTGGGCGAGATGGGCATCGGCAACTCTACGCCGGCGGCGGCCATCGTCGCTGCCTTCACCGGACGCTCCGCCGCGGAAGTGGTCGGGCGCGGCAGTGGGGTGGATGACGCCGGCTTGGCGCGCAAAATCAGCGCGGTGCAACGCGCCCTTGCGGTCAACCGTCCGGACCCCTTCGATGGTCTGGATGTGCTGGCCAAATTGGGTGGTTTCGAGATCGGCGGGATGGCCGGCGTGATGTTGGGCGCAGCCGCCCATCGCCGGCCGGTGGTAGTGGACGGCTTCATCTCAACCGCTGCGGCGATGATCGCCGTCGCTATCGCCCCCCAGGTGCGTTCCTACCTGATCGCGGCCCACCGCTCCCAGGAACCCGGTCACCAGGCGATGCTCACCTGGTTGGGCCTGACGCCGCTGATGGATTTGGACATGCGCCTCGGCGAGGGTACCGGAGCGGCATTGGGTATTTCGCTGGTCGAGGCGGCGTGTAAGATTCTCAGCGAAATGGCCACCTTCGCCGAGGCGGGGGTCTCGGACCGACAGTGACGTTATCCGGGGCAGGTATATGATGAACCTCGCACCCGTCCTGTCCATCGCGCTGGCGTGGTGCCTCGACCTGGTGCTGGGTGACCCGCCCAACCGGTTTCATCCTGTGGCGTATATCGGTCGGGGGCTCGCCCTAGCAGAGCGCTTTGCACCCCGACGCGTGGCACGCGGCCGCTTGTTCTACGGCAGCGCGGTCGTGGCAGGCGGGTGTATCACGATCTTCTGGGCCGGACGCCTTATCACCGGTGTACTGGCCCAGTTGCCCTTTCCGGTCCGCTGGCTTGCCGAGGCGGCGCTGCTCAAGATGCTCTTCTCGCTCAGCGGTCTGATCCGTGCGGCGCGTCAGGTCCAGCAGGCACTGGAACGCGATGAGCTCGACGTAGCCCGGCGCTTAGTCCGCTGGCACCTCGTCAGCCGTGATACTGCACAGCTGGGCACTGCTCACGTGACCGCCGCGACTATCGAGTCGGTCGCCGAGAACGCAAGTGATGGGGTTATCGCTCCGCTGTTGTATTATGCGCTGGGAGGATTGCCGGTTGCCCTGACCTATCGTTTCGTCAGCACGTGCGACTCGATGTGGGGCTACCGAGATGCGGAATACGAATGGCTGGGCAAGGCCGCGGCACGCCTGGATGACCTGCTCAACCTGTTGCCAGCCCGTCTGACCGCCCTGCTGATAATGTTGGCCTCCTGGCTGTTAGGTGAGGACGTACATATGGCGTGGCATGTTTGGCGTCGCGACGCCACCACGACTGCTAGCCCCAACGCCGGCCATCCGATGAGTGCAGCCGCCGGCGCGCTGGGCGTGGAACTGGAGAAGATCGGCCACTACCGGCTAGGACGTGGATTGCGCCCACCCCAACCCCGGGACATTCACCGGGCTATCCGTCTGGTCGCGGTGACCTGTGCTTTGGCAACATTGCTGATCGCACCCCTCGCCGGGTTGCTGCGCCGTCATTCTGGAGGTACGTGATGAAAACCTATCCAATCAACCTGATCGGCCTCGAGCGACGGCGGTGTGTGGTGGTGGGTGGCGGCGTCGTCGCCGCCCGCAAGGTGGCCGGCCTGTTGGAGGCGGGTGCCCATGTCGTCGTGATCAGCCCACGCATCGTGCCTGCGCTGCAGAAATATCTCGCAGCCGACCGCATCACCTTGCTGTGCCGCGCTTACCGTCCCGGAGATCTCCAAGGCGCCTTCCTGGTGATCGCGGCTACTGATGATCCGGAGGTCAACCGCGCCGTGGCACAGGAAGCGGAAAGTCGCGGTTGTCTGGTGAACGTGGTGACCGAACCGGCGCTGAGCAATTTTATCGTGCCGGCCGTGGTGCGACGAGGCGAGCTGACGATCGCCATCTCCAGCGGGGGCGCTAGCCCTAGTCTGGCACGACACTTGCGCATCCAGTTGGAAAAGACAATCGGAAAAGAGTACGCGATCCTTACGGAATTGCTCGGCGAGCTACGCCTGGCCGTGCAGGGTAAGGACGAAGACATGCGCCGAAGACGTGCCCTGGTGCAACGTGCGCTCAGTTCCCAGATATTGCAGATTATCCGGGAAGAAGGACGCGAAGCGGCCCGTGCCTATTTAAAGCACCTGTTGGATGAGCCATGAGACGTGAGCAAGCCCGATTCCATCTCCGCAATTCACCCTTAATGGAGCATTCCCGTGTTGGATAAACATCCTCAGCGTGGCATCGTTTATATTGTTGGAGCAGGGCCGGGCGACCCGGATTTGATCACCGTGCGTGGCGTCACATGCCTCCAATGCGCCGACGTCGTGGTGTATGACCGGTTGATCGGTCGCCTGTTGCTGGCCTATGCACCTCCCCACGCTGAGTTGATCGACGTCGGCAAACAGCCCCACTGCCACGTAGTCCCCCAAGACGAGATCAATGCGCTCTTGATCGACCGAGCGCGTGCAGGTAAAGTGGTGGTACGGCTCAAAGGAGGTGACCCTTTTGTG
>JANXAX010000185.1 GCA_025062175.1 Anaerolineae bacterium
GCAGTCCACACACAACTGGTGCTCATCCCAGGCATCAACGATGGCGCTCATCTGGAACGCAGCATCAGCGATCTCGTGGCCCTGTACCCTGCAGTGCGTTCGATCGCCATCGTGCCCGTCGGGGTGACCCGCTACCATGCGCCAGGGCTGCGAGCCTATACACCGGAGGAGGCTAGACAGCTGCTCGATCAGGTGCGGCCATGGCAAAGGCATTGCCAAAAGCAGTTCGGTGTAACGCTGGTTTACCCATCAGACGAGTGGTATCTTCTGGCTGGGAGACCGATCCCGCCCGCAACCGCATATGATGATTTTGCCCAGCTGGAAAACGGCGTTGGGATCGTGCGCCAGTTCCTGGATGCCTGGAAGCGGCTCAAATCACGCCTCCAGCGCCGGGGACACCGTGTTGTTTGCGCGGGGGCGGAAGCACCGCGATTCCCGAAGAGAACATCGGCAGAGGACGAGGGGCAGGCGGGGATTATAGTGGTGTGTGGTCAGCTGGCCGCCCCGATCCTGCAGAAAGTGTGTGACGAAATGGGAGCCCTTGCCGCCAGGCGCATCACCGTGTTCCCTATCCTCAACCACTGGTACGGGGGCAACGTAGCCGTCTCGGGGCTGCTGACCGGCAGGGACATCATTGCACAGCTGCGGAGCAGAGAGACGCATGGCCAGGTCGTCTTGCTACCACGAGTGATGTTCGACTCGACGGGACAAGTGACTCTCGACGATATGACCCCTCGGGACATTGAGCAGGCGTTGGGCGTTCCCGTGGTGGTGGCGCAGAGCCCAGGTGATATATGGAGCGTATTATGAAACAGTCCGGCGGACGGACGCGCAGGGGATGGAAGAAGCGTGGCCGATTCTACGTGGTCACCCTCGGCTGTCCTAAGAACCAGGTGGACTCCGAGGGGCTCAGCGCCCAGCTGGTGCGATACGGCTATCGCCCCGTGGCCCGTCCTAAAGAGGCGGATTTCATCATCGTCAACACGTGCGGTTTTCTGGAGACGGCACGGCAAGAGGCCATCGACACGTTGCGCACCTTGGCAGCGCGCCGACGCGCGGGCCAACATGTGATTGCGGCCGGTTGTCTAGCTCAGCTCTGGGGTGCGCAGTTGGCACATGTTGTGCCCGGTCTGGATGGGATCATCGGAACACGCAGCTGGGCAGATATCCCCCAGGTGCTCGCGCAGCTGGCGACTCGGCGTGAGACGCCGGTCGTACATGTGCCAGAGGTGGGACACACTCTGCCCGATGCAGATGTGTTGCGTCTCGATGGCCAGCAACCGCGTGCCAGTGCCTATCTCAAGATCGCCGAGGGATGTTCGGCCGGGTGTGCTTTCTGCCTGATTCCCACGATCAAAGGTCCGGCACGCAGCCGGCCGCGGGCCGCCATTCTGCGTGAAGCACAAATGCTGGTGGAGCAGGGCGTCCGAGAACTTATCTTAATCGCTCAGGACACCACTGCTTACGGCCACGATCTCGGTGAGCGCGAGGGATTGGCCACGCTGATCGAGGACATTCTGCGGGTGGCGCCGGAATTGCGCTGGTTACGCCTGATGTACGCATATCCCGGACGGGTCAGCGAACGGTTGATCGAGGTCATGGCCACCCATCCGCAGGTGTGCCATTATCTGGATCTACCGGTGCAACATGGGCATCCGGCGACGTTGCGTCGCATGCGGCGGCCGCACGACGTGACCGGACTGATCCGGTGGATTGAGCGCTTGCGCCAGGCGATGCCCGATATTGCGCTGCGGACCAGCCTGATCGTGGGGTATCCCGGTGAGACGGAGGAGGAGTTTCAAGCCCTGTTGGACTTCATGCAGACGGTGCGTTTCGACCGTGTCGGCATCTTTCCCTATTCACGCGAACCAGGCACGCCGGCCTATGCGCTGCCAGGGCAACTTCCGGAAGAGGTCAAGCGAGCACGTTATGAACGCGCGATGCAGCTGCAACAGTCGATCAGCTGGGAACGCAACCAAGCACAAGTGGGCCGGCAGTTGGAGGTTTTAGTCGAAGGCGCCAACGATGGCATCTCCGTCGCGCGCTCGTATCGCGACGCGCCAGAGGTGGATGGATTCGTGCTCGTCCAGGGGGAACATCCCGTCAACAGTTGGTTGAGCGTCCGCATCATCGCAGCAACTCCCTATGACCTCATTGCCGTCAGCGAGACATCGGAACGCGGATCGGCCATGTGCGCGAGGAGCGCGGCGGGATGAGCGAACGCATCAAATTGCAGCTCTCCGCGATGGCACATAGAGGACTGGCTCTAGGCCGCCATGAGGGACGGGTCGTCTTTGTGCCTTACGGCGTTCCTGGTGATACGGCGTTGGTGGAGATTGAAACGAGCAAAAAAGATTGGGCACGCGCTCGTTTGATCGAGGTGGTGAAACCCTCTCCGGACCGGGTATCCCCACCTTGCCCCTACTTTGGACCGCACGGGTGTGGTGGTTGCCAATGGCAGCATATTCGCTACGAGGCACAGCTGCGCTACAAGACCGCCGTGGTGTGCGATCAGCTCGCCCGGCTGGCCGGCTTGGGCGAGGCATTAGTACGACCGATGCAACCCGTAGGAGAGCCATGGGCCTATCGCAACCATGTGCAACTCCACCCTGCTGTGGAAGGGTTGGGTTACATCTCCGCAGATGATGATCAGCGCGTGCAGCCCATCGCACAATGTCTCATCATGCACCCATTGCTCGCCGAACTGTACGAACAGTTGGACCTGGAGATCGAGGGGCTAGTACAGCTCTCGCTGCGCGCCGGCGTGCGCACCGGTCAACGTATGGTCATTTTCGAGACGGAAGATGAAGAACCTTTTGGGATCGAGGTAGATGTCCCGGTCTCGTGCGTCTTGCTGCGGCACGATGGATTGCCCATCACGCTAGTGGGATGGGATTTCTTGGAGGAGGAAGTGGCCGGTCACCGTTACAAAGTCTCCGCCGGCAGTTTTTTTCAGGTCAACACCGCCGGTGCCGAAGCGCTGGTTCATACGGTGAGCGCTATGTTGGCGCCCCAAGTCCATCAGCGGCTGTTGGATCTCTACGCCGGGGTGGGGCTGTTCAGCGTGCCGCTGGCACCGCATGTCGCGCGTGTGATCGCCATCGAGCAGAGTCCTATGGCTGTGCTGGATGCTCGGGAGAATCTGCAACGTGCCGGTGTGGAAAACGCCGAGGTGCTCCAAGGCGACGTAGCGGAGATGCTCCACACATTGGAAGGTCCAATCGAGTTGGCAATCGCCGACCCACCGCGTGCCGGATGCGGGACCGCCGTGGTGACCCGTCTGGCAGAGTTGGGTGTGGAACGTCTGGTGCTTGTCGCCTGTGACCCAGCGACCATGGCGCGCGATGCGCGCACCCTCGGAGAGCATGGCTACCACTTGGTGGAAGTGCAGCCGCTGGACCTCTTCCCTCAAACGTATCACATTGAAAGCGTCGCCCTTTTTGTTCGCGGGTAACCCAAGAAAACGAGAGGCAGCTCCCGGCGGGGTGATGGAGCTGCCTCTTGGATAGGATAAAGGAGGGGAATCCGTGTGTTTGGTATGCACCTACTCAGGGCGGAACTCGACGGTGGCGGTTCCGATGCCGTCGAGGAACAGCTCAACCCCGACTCCGACACCCTCGAGGATCACTTGGTAAGTACCGGCATTCAAACCACCGACGTCACATGCACCTGGACCGTGTTCGGGTTTGGTACCCGTAATGCAGGTCGTTTCGAATCCAGGGGGCGCCTTAATCCGGATGGTCTGATCGTTCATCCCAGTGCGCACGACCAGGATGGAAGCGGGCCCCAGGGGTTTGTTGCTGCTGGTGTTTTCCACCACGTTGGCCACCCAACGTGTACCGCCGGCCGTCGCCACAGCAACACCCCCTTCTGGGGTTACCGCTTTCTTGCGAAATTCCACCAGCGGCCGATGCCCCGGATGGACTTGTGCTCGGACAACGCGGGTCGGTTCGCCCTCGATGAACACGTCGTAGAAACCTGGGGCGATGTCACGGAAGACCGCCGTGGGCACCCAGCTGAACTCGAAGTTGACACTGGCAACGCGCCGTTTGACTGCTCCACTGGCATCCCGTACGATGACTGGCACCCCTTTGCCGTCCCACACCATCACCATGAGGGTGGTCCGCCGCTGCGGATCCTCTGGATCAGCCGTCTGATTACCCACCCAGACTTCCTGAGTGCGCACCACAGTCACGCCTGGCTCGGAGCTCGGTGCGTAGCTCGCCACCTGCAAAATGGGAGTGATGCCGCCGGCCATAGCCGGGCAAGGTGGTGTGGTGCAAAGCGGATAGGAGCTGGGTGGCTGATAGGTCGGTGGTTGACCCACCGAAGTTGGCGGAAGGTAAGTCATCCCCGGCGGATTGGGATTGTACTCCGGTGGGACAAGGGGCGGACTGACCGAAGGTACAGGGGGCTGATAGCTGGGCGGTGTATAGGGCGCTGGCATCTCATAGGGATAGGATGAGGCGGGAGGCGGCGCTGTCTCAGGCAGCGTGGGGATTTCCGCCACCGGCGCGCTCGGCATCGTTTCCACAGCCCCAGAGGGCACGCACAACCGCTGACCGGCATAGATCAGGTTGGCATTCGCAATCGCGTTCGCTTGGATCAGGGAACTGACAGTGACTTGATAGCGCATCGCGATGCTGAAGAGCGTTTCCCCAGGTCGTACCGTATGGTGCGCCAGACAGCCAAAAGCGGTCGGGGAGACATCCGGCTGGCCAGAGGGTATCACCAAAACCTGACCGGCAAACACAAAGTCATTGGTGCCTAAACCGTTGGCGGCAGCGAGCTGGGCCACGCTGATGCCATAGAGTGCGGCGATAGAGGTCAACGACTCGCCCGGATTCACGATGTGTTCTTTAGGCAGGCTGGCAGGTCCTCCGGACTTCGGGATGAGCAAACGTTGGCCGGCGTAGATTAGGTTGGCGTTCCGGATCCCATTGGCCAGCATGATCTCACTGATGGTCACCCCGTAGCGTGCCGCGATTGTAGCGAGCGTTTCGCCCGCTGCCACAACATGGTAGATGCCCTGTTGATCCCATGGAGCGGCCAGCACGCCAGATGGCAGTAGTGTCACGCAGCAGATGACCACCAGCGCAAGGCGGCCAAGTATCTTGACAGACATTTTTACTACCTCCCTTAATTTAGGCACAGTGGACCGACACTGTGCCTTCTATGCAGTGATGTCCTGCGCGGATATCCATTTTGTCAGGTACAACCCGGCTTTCGTTTACATAATACACCAATTCGTTTCATATGTCAAGAGCTTTTGCAGAAATCTTGCCGCAGGCGATGCGCGCGAGCGGAGTGGATTGTCGCACCGATGAAGGGAATATATAATATATCTCATCAACAAGCCGAGGAGGAAACAATGAATTACCGGCGTTTTGGACGCTTGGGCTGGATGGTGAGCGAGATCGGCTATGGCATGTGGGGCATGGGGGGGTGGACCGGCTCCGACGATCGGGAGTCGATGCAGTCGCTGCAACGCGCCGTGGAGCTGGGATGTAATTTCTT
>JANXAX010000186.1:0-5194 GCA_025062175.1 Anaerolineae bacterium
GACAATTAGCACGTTGGGCGGCGCCGGCACCGATGATCAGCTTGATCCTTTCGGACGTGGTGGGCGACGCCCTCGACGTGATTGCCTCCGGTCCAACTGTTCCAGATCCCACCACCTTTGCCGACGCCTGGTCGGTGTTAGAGCGCTACCACATCGTTGACCAGCTGCCGCGTTCGATCGTGGCTCACATCCAGGCTGGGATGCAGGGTGCAGTGGCCGAGACGCCCAAGCCCGGCGACCCGATCTTCGCTCAGGTGCGCAATGTGATCATCGGCAGCAATCGCATCGCCGCCCATGCCGCTGCCACGGCAGCGCGCCAGCTGGGTTATCAGACATTGCTGCTGACCACCTTTCTGGAGGGCGAGGCACGCGAGGCGGGTCGGGTTCTAGCCAGCCTGGCGAAAGGGATGGTCTGCGGCGAAACGATGCTGCCGCCCGCCACCACCCTGCAGCTGCCTGCCTGTCTCATCCTCGGCGGTGAGACGACCGTCACGCTGCGCGGCAACGGTCGTGGCGGCCGCAATCAGGAGATGGCCCTTGCCGCAGCAATCGCCCTGGATGGCTGGCCGCACGTATTGGTGGCCTGCTTGGCCACCGATGGCAACGACGGCCTCACCGATGCGGCCGGCGCCTTTGTCGATGGGAGCACCGTACGGCGCGCTGCCGCCTTGGGCTTGAGCGCGGCTGACTACCTGGCACGCAATGACTCTCACACGTTCTTCGCCCTACTGGGTGATCTGGTGATCACCGGCCCGACGCACACCAACGTGAACGACTTGGCGCTGGTGTTGGTGGGCCGCGCTTAAACCTCTGCCTGAACCCTTCGTGTTACCCGCGGCCTGGCGCCGGGAATCACACCTGACAGGCGTTACCGTCGGGCATCCCCTAGCTTTAGGTTTTGGGGCACACGACTGCGTGGTCGTGCCTCGACGGGTGGTGCATATGGGTGAGCCCGGGGCTGAGCCTTGGACGGGTAGCGCAGGCCCTGACGAGCTGTCCGGCTAGCGCTAGAGGGAGTTGGCTTCAGCCGACTGGGAGTACCAGCCGCAGGCTTGAGTCCGCTGGCATCTGAGGCGGACGTGTACCGCCCGGATTGGATGAGGATAACCCGCAGCAAAATCAGAGGCGCTCGCGGCGAGTGCCCAGTTGGGGGAAGTAATCCTGCAGGATCGAGCCGCCGATGAACTCGCGCAGGATCGAGTTGTCCGGCACATGGTCCGGCGGCACCGGTACGAACCACTCCAGCAGCGATAGCAGGCGCTTGGCCTCGATGTGTTCGCGGGTGCGCGGTCGCACCTGGAGCAACAATGGCTCGGCATAGGGCTTGAGTACCGCCAGCTCGTACACCAGTGCGGAGTTGAACATGACGTCAGCATTGTCCTGATAAGGGAAGATCCAGCGCTTTTCGCCGCGACGTACACTCTCCCAACGCGCCAACGTCTCGGTGGCCGAGTAACCGCGATAAGTGGCATCCCGCACAATGCGCCGGATGAGGCGCGTGTCGGTCGTGGACACACGGTTGTGGCGGTCGATGTTCAGCTGTGTCAACGCCGACAGGTAGATGCGGTAGATGCACTCCGGCGCGACTTCGCGCACCAACTCGGGATTCAGCCCGTGAATCCCCTCGATCAAGATGACCTCATCCTTGTCGATAGCAATCGTGTTGCCTTCCTCACGACGACCGGTGAGGAAGTTGAAACGCGGCAATGTCACCTCTTCGCCGGCGATCAGGCGGTTGAGTGTCCGGTTGAACAGGGGCAAATCCAGCACATGGAGCGACTCGAAGTCATACTGGCCGTTCTCGTCGCGTGGACTCTCCTCGCGGTTGACGAAAAAATCATCCAACGTGATCGGGACGGGGCGGATGCCGTTGGCCAGCAGCTGGATGGAGAGGCGCTTGGAGAAGGTGGTTTTGCCCGAGGACGACGGCCCGGCGATCAGCACCAGGCGCACCCGTGGCCGCCGCTGGGCGATGGCCGAGGCGATGCGGGCAATGCGTTGCTCGTGCAGCGCTTCCGACACCAGAATGATCTCGCGCATACGCCCAGCCTTTTGTGCCTCGTTCAATGCCGCCACGTTGGAAATGCCCATCAGGCGCATCCATTCGCCGTACTCGTTGAACACCGCGACCAGGCCAGGCGATTCTTTGAGCTCCTGTACCACATCGGGTTGCTCGTGGCGCGGATACAGCAACGCAAAACCGCTGCCGTAAGGACGCAGCGCAAACTGCCGCAGGTAGCCTGTTGAAGGCACCATATAGCCATGGAAATAATCGCGCGTCGTGCCCAGGGTGTAGAGCGTCAGATAATCTTTCTTGCGATTCCTGAGCAGGGTGACCTTATCGGTGTAGCCTTTGGCCTCAAAGTGGCGCAGCGCTTCCTCGAGGGGCACCTGCTCCTTACCGATGGGCATGTCGGCATCCACCATCTCGCGCATGCGTGCCTCGATGCGCTGCAGCTCCGTGGCGGTGAACGGCGCGCGCCCTTTGACGACGCAATACAGCCCACCTGAATAGAGGGCATAGTCCACGATGATCTCTGCCTCGGGGTAAAGCTGCTCCACTGCAGTGATCATGAGGAAGGTGAGCGAGCGCGCGTATATGCGCTGACCGTCGCTGTCCGCGAGGGTGACGGGGACAACATCGGCATCTCGCTCGATAGGATAGGTAAGCTCACGCAGCTCGCCGTTGACCAATGCCGCGATGACAGGTGGCTTGCGTCCAGCGGTGTGATCGATAGCCTTGAAATAGGCCTCCAGCGGTGTGCCGATAGGTGCTTCATATAAGCGTCCATCCGGCAGACGAATCTGCGCGGTGGTGCGTGGCCGAGCACGGCGCACCCGCGGAACGGTGACAAGAGTTTCAGTGGGGCGTAAGGTCGTCATAAGCATAGTCACAGTTGTAAATTAGGCAGAATATCTAGGTCCAGGTCATCTACGCGGCCGGCCAACAGATGGTAATGGGCAGCGGCACCGATCATCGCAGCGTTATCGGTGCACAGCCATAAAGGCGGGACGCGCACCGGACGTTGGGCCCGCAAGGCCATCTCATGACGCAGGCGGCTGTTGGCGCTCACGCCGCCGGCCAACAAAATTTCTGCCACATTGTACCGTTCTGCCGCCTGGCAGGTTTTCTCGACCAGGATGTCCACTACTGCCATCTGGAAGCTGGCGGCTAGGTCGGCGACCGGCAAGGCAAATGTGGAGCGGGGTGTGTCCAGAGCGTCCGCTGGTTTCTGGATGCCATCCGTATAGCGCTGCACAATGCGCAGCACAGCGGTTTTCAACCCCGAGAAACTGAAGTCCCACGTGCCGCGCAACCGCGCACGCGGCAGGTCAAAGGCGCTCGCGTCGCCACGCTCAGCCGCCCTTTCAATAGCCGGGCCGCCAGGATATCCCAGGTCCAACAGGCGTGCCACCTTGTCGAATACCTCTCCTGCAGCGTCGTCCTGGGTGCGCCCCAACACTTCATAATCCAGGTGATCGCGCACTAACACCAGCTCGGTATGACCGCCCGAAGCGATGAGACATACCGCCGGAAAACGCGGCAACGGTGGCTCGCCATCGGTGCGAAGCCAGTTGGAATAGAGATGCCCCTCCAGATGATTGATGCCGATCAACGGCCGTCCCAGTGCCAGAGCAATCCCCTTGGCCGCGTTGACGCCGACCAGCAAACTGCCGGCCAGGCCCGGCCCGTAGGTCACGGCGATGGCGTCCAGGTCGTTCCAGGCGACGCGCGCCTGGGTCATGGCGTCTTGGATCACCGGGCCGATCGCTAGGATATGCTGACGCGAGGCCACCTCAGGGAATACACCCCCATAGCGGCGATGGATCTCGATCTGCGAGGCAACCACATTCGAACGGATCACCTGGCCATCCACAATCACCGCCGCCGCCGTTTCGTCACACGAAGTTTCAACGGCTAAAATCGTGCTCATGGCGCTCCCTTTCTCGCATTTACAGAGAAAATAAGCTACCATGTTTATGCTGATTCTGCAACCGTTGACAGAATCAACTTCTCATAATATAATCATGACATAACATGACTAGGGGGCGGGCGCCATGGATATCCTCCACCTGGTAGATCGGCTGGAAACCTTGATCAATAAAAGTTGGCGCATCCCGTTCACTTCCAATGTGGTCATTCAAGAAGAAACGTTTCTGGAGATCATCGATCAACTACGTATGGCTATACCGGATGAAGTGCGCAGAGCCAGGCAGTTGGGTGCCGAACGGGAACGTTTGATCGAACAGGCACAACGCGAGGCCGACCGGATCATCGCCCAGGCACAGGAACAAATCAACGCGCTCATCGACCAACAGGAAGTGGTGCGACAGGCGCAACAAAAGGCACAAGCGCTCCTCATGGAAGCCAATCGCTCGGCCGAACTGATCCGCGCCGACGCCGATGCCTATGTGGTAGAAGTGCTCAGCAATCTGGAAGAGGAGCTGCTGCGGCTCATCACCACGGTGCGCAATGGCATCCACAAGCTGGAGCGCTCTGCCAGCCATCGCAAGGAGGCGACGCATCCGATTGAGGTCGAGGCGGACGCAGGCCGCCCTGCCAGAACTTAGGCGAGAGTGTCACCTGTCTTGCTCTCGAAGCATTTACATCGCTAAGAGGTATGGAATTAGCGGGTTTAGCGCTTGCGCTCAGAATTTAACGCGAGATGAATGAGCAGTGCGTGGCGATGTTGATCTTACAGGAGGGCAATAGTCCTCAGCGTCAGTGGCTGTTGGACGCACCGGAGGTGCTCATCGGACGCAGTCCGGATTGTCGCGTTGTCCTCAACGACCGTCAGACATCGCGCCACCATGCGCGTATTGCCTGCACACCCAAAGGTTATATCCTTGAGGATCTAGGCAGCAAGAACGGCACCTATCTAAACGGTCAGCGCCTGACCAAGCCGGCCCGTTTGGTGGACGGTGATGAAATTGGCATCGCCTTTGCGGCACGCTTGCGCTTTGTTGATGCCGGCGCCACAGTGCCACTGACGCTCGAGACACCACGTCGGCCCCAGATCCGCATCGATCCCGCTTCCCGCAGTGTGTGGGTAGCAGGACAGGAACTTGCTCCCCCGCTCTCCCCTGCCCAATACCGCTTGCTTGCGCTCCTATATGAGCGCGCTGGACAGGTGGTGAGCCGTGAGGAAGTCGTCCAAGCCGTCTGGGGCGCGGATGCTCTGCAAGGTGTCAC
>JANXAX010000186.1:5204-5513 GCA_025062175.1 Anaerolineae bacterium
GCATCGCCGCGCTCGACCCCGAACATGAGTATGTGCTCACCGTGCGGGGGCACGGCTACCGGTTGCAGCACGCCGCACCCTGAGCTCAGCGCGTGTGCACCGCGATCTGGCTGATCGTGCGTGCCTGCTCCAAAATCTGCTTGAGGCGCTCAGCGGCGCGGACCTGGCGCGCCGCTTCCAGTCGTTGAAGGATGTTTTCCATAATGGTGAACAGCTGCTCGGTGAGGAGGGCGCGATTCTGTGTCAGCAACTGCCCAGTCTCTTCCGGATAGGCGGCGCG
This sequence comes from Anaerolineae bacterium, assembly GCA_025062175.1. Classification (GTDB taxonomy): domain Bacteria; phylum Chloroflexota; class Anaerolineae; order 4572-78; family NAK82; genus NAK82. Next base: position 5,485 of record JANXAX010000186.1, read on the forward strand.
CATCAACTGCTGGATCAAGCGGACCTCGG
>JANXAX010000187.1 GCA_025062175.1 Anaerolineae bacterium
CAGGCCAAAGGTGAGCAAGACCTTCTTCCCTTCAACGCCAAACTGATCCTTGTAGAAGTTGGGATCGATGAAGGCAAAATCGGGGATGCCGTGATGGATCATGTCAATTTTATCCGCTGGGACGTGATAGATCTCCTGCAGGAAACTGACAGCGCGTTGGCTCATGACAATCAATCGGTCCGAGAGCTGCGCCAGCTCTTCCATGACGATGCGTTGATGGGGGTTGGGTTCCCGCAGGACTGTGTGCAAAGTGGTCACCACCGGCATGCGCAATTCGCGCAACAGCGCCAGGATGTGGCTGCCCGCCGGACCACCAAAGATGCCGTATTCATGCTGCAGGCAGACCAAATCCACGTTGTTGAAGTTGAGAAAGTCCGCCGCCTGCCGATAGGCGGCGATATCCTGCTCGGCGATCTCAAACCATACACGGGAGGGATAACGATAGCCGGTGGGTGTATCGTTAATCGCGACCACCAGGCAGGTGGTTTGCCCATATTCGCGTTCAATAGCTTGACACAAATCGGTTGTAAAAGTGGCGATGCCACATTGGCGCGGCAAATGATTGCCAATGAAGGCAATACGTGCTCGCGACATGCGCTGTGGTGACATCCCGCTTTTCAACCTCCATCTGATCTGTGCCCTCGTGATTTCACCGTCGGAACCCTTGCAGCAACTTGCCTGATCGATGGAGCCAACTTCGGGAATACCATGCGCGCGTGGACGTTATCTATCCACTTTGCACGCAGAACAAGACCCTCCTGGGCTTGGCACCGCCCTGGTCATTTAAAGACCGGAAAAAATTAATATGCGACTATTATCTAATGCGGCTTATGTTAGAGTGAGATAAGAGTCATGTTAGCAATGTGTTAGAAAATGAAAACGCGGAACCAGATTTACTGCTCGTCTACGGAAGCGAGGGCAGCACCGACGACACCAGGTCCGACGTGGGTGCCCACCACAGCACCCACTTCCGTGATGAGCATCCGTACACAATGAAACCGTTGTTGGAGTGCCGCAGCCGGTTTCTGCGCCTCGCTGAGCGCCTGAGCATGCACGAGGATGCAGTGTAAAGCCTGCCCTCTCGGTTCCAGATCTGCCTCGGTAGGTTTGTCGACCGAAGTGTACACTGAGAGGCACTACGCGTATCTCGTGCTGGCGCAACACCTCTTCGGGGAGATAACAGGTCGAGTCCGTCACCACCTTAATCACCAGGTGGCCCTCCTTGTCTGCTCACCCTTCGCGCGCTCTCCACGGCTTTCAGGGCATCTTGCAAGAAAACGTTCAAACGGCTGAGACTCTCTTCGCTCAATTGGTTCAACTGTTCCTGAAACTCGCGGATGTGATGGGCCAATCGCTCCGTGAGGGAGGGATCATCGGTCTGACCCGATACCAATGACCCCAAGCTCAAGCCAGCCAACGTGCCAAGACCGACCGGCCCACCGCTGACCGTCAGGGGTTGAAGGGCACCTAAAGTGAAATTGCGTCCCTGGCATTGCGCCAGATTCAGCAATAACACGCCGATCATCTCAGTGCAGTAAGCGAGGGGGGTTTTCACATCGGGGAGCTGCCCCAGCAGGTCGCGCACCGCTTTGTGCGAATTGCTTTCGAGTGCCTGGCGCAAGCGGCGCAGCACACTTTCCTTGATCTGAGACCACTCGTCATTGCCGAACATCTCCTGGCGCAGCTGGGTCAGAAACTTTGCCGCGCGGTAGGTGGGGTAGAAGAGCACTATAGAACGTCCTGGCCCTTTCTGATCCCCCTTTGGCGCGTAGGCGGAGGCAGCCACCCCTTTTTCTTCAAGTGTCTTCAGCATATCATAAGCAGAAAAAGGGTTGACGCCCAGCCGTTCTGCCACCACAGAGTAATGCACCGGTTGCCCAAACTCGCGGTAGAGATCAAACAATTTGTCTAAAAATGCTTGCTGCCGCCGTGTCAGCTTAATTCTCATTTCCGTCGCTCAGGTATGATGCTATGCAGCCTCGCGCGCTGTACTCCTTGACAACATGGTACGGTTAGACTAGACTGGTGTCCATTCCGCAACGGACACGCTATTACCTGGCGGTGAGATTGCGCTCAACGACGCGAAGCGATACACAGCAATACAAGACCCTATTGTATACCGTAACACTCCATTGTCAATAGACGAGCAGATCTTATGGCCAACATCCTCTCCTGGAACGGTAGAAGACGCGTGGTCATCACTGGCATGGGCGCCGTCACCCCTCTGGGCCTGGACGTCGCCAGCACATGGCAAGCGCTTATTGAGGGAAAATCAGGGGTCACGCGCATTACCCATTGGGATGTCAGCCAATATCCCACTCAAATGGCGGCCTTTGTCAAGGGATTTGATGCCACCCGGTACGTGAATCCGCGCGATGCGCGCCGGCTCTCCCCTTTCATTCTGTATGGACTGGCGGCGGCCAAGCAGGCGATCGCGCAGGCCAAGCTCGACTTTTCCCAGGAAGATATGACACGCATTGGGGTTGAGATCGGCAGCTCGATGGGGGGCTCTAGCATCGTGGAGGAACAACGGCTGATCCTGGACACGAAAGGGGTGCGCCAGATCAACCCCACACTGATCCCTGCGATTCTCATCAATACGGTCGCATGTGCGGTGGCCATCGCGTTGGGTATCAAAGGGCCGGTTAATTCGGTGAGTGGGGCCTGTGCTACCGGTTTGATTTCCCTGGGCGAAGCGGTGCGCAAGCTCAGTTGGGGCGATGCCGATGTCATGATCGCCGGAGGGTCTGAGGCCGTGCTCTCTCCTCTGTCTGTGGCGGGATTTGCCCGCCTGGGCGCCACCTCGGTCAAGAACGATCAACCCGAGAGGGCATGTGCTCCTTTCGACTTGAATCGTGATGGCACCGTCGTGGGCGAAGGTGCCGCTGTCGTGGTGTTGGAAACCCTTGACCACGCCCAGCGACGTGGCGCGGCTATCCTGGCCGAAGTGTTGGGTTATTCGCTCACATGTGATGCATACCACTTGGTGGCACCCGACCCATCCGGCGAGGGGGCAGCCCGCGCGATGCAGGCAGCGTTGCAAGAGGCAAACGTCTCGCCGGCTGAGCTCGACTGGATCGTTGCCCATGGCACGGCTACCAAAATGAATGATGCCATTGAGACAAAGGCGATCAAGATGGCACTGGGTGAGGAGACCGCTTATCGGGTGCCGGTCAGCTCTAATAAGGGCGCGCTGGGCCATATGATCGGTGCTGCTGGAGCCATTTCGGTTGTCGCCGCAGTGCAAGCGATGCTTACCAATATCATCGCCCCTACCATCAACTATGAGACACCCGACCCGGAATGCGATCTCGATTACGTGCCCAATGTGGGACGTCCGGCCACTGTCAAAACTGTGATGGTCAATTGTTTTGGCTTCGGAGGCCAGAACAGCTGTCTGGTGTTGCGTAAATGGGAGGGGTGACGCTTGCGCGCTGTTTACATTGAGAAAGATATCCCCCGGGCTTTGCTCGTCAAAGCCCTCAAATCGGTGTGGCCTGGGGTTGCCTATAGCCCGCTCTCGCACGCACACTGGGTCGAGCTCCCTGATCCGCAGTTGCCCGGGCCGCGTTGGGTGCGCGTGCGCAATCGTCAGTGTGGCATCTGTGGCAGTGATCTCAGCCTGTTGTTTGCGGAAGCGAACATTGACATTGCGCCGTTTGCCTTGCCTTCTACCCAGCGCTTCTATCTCGGCCACGAGATCGTCGGCCACGTGGTAGAAGTGGGCCCCGGCGTGACTCGCTTAAAAGTGGGAGACCGCGTGATTATGGATTCGCGTTTCACTAACCCCACCTGTCTGAGCCAGGAGATCGATCCCCCGTGTCCGCATTGTGCTATGGGCAATTACACGCGCTGTGAGAATGCCTCGTTGGGGCTGGGCGTCCAGGGAGTCGGGGGCGGTTGGGGGGATAGTTTCATCGCCCATGAGACAGAACTCTATGCTGTGCCTGCTGACCTCACTGATGACCAGGCGATGATGGTAGAACCGATCAGCACGTCAGTGCGCGCGGTATTGCGTTGTCTGCCCCAACCTGGGCAACAGGTGTTGATCTTAGGGGGTGGTGTGATCGGGCTCAGCACGTTGCAATGTGTGCGCGCTTTGGCGCCCGATTGCCACGTCACCATTGTGACACGTTATCCGCATCAAGCGGAAATGGCCCGTCAACTCGGGGCTCATGAGGTGGTGCGGGGTGAAGATGGCTACCAGATGACCGCGCGCATCACGCACGCCAAGCTGTATCGCGGCATTTTCAACAACCGCATGCTCCTGGGCGGCTTCGATGTAATTTACGATTGCGTCGGCTCTGCCCAGTCTGTGCAAGATTGTCTGCGTTGGGCACGTGCCGGGGGGAGCGTTATGCTGCTCGGTGTCAAGATGGCACGCTTCCATGTGGATCTGAGCCCCATCTGGCATCAAGAAGTCGAGCTCACTGGCGTACTGGCGCATGGTGCCGAGGACTGGCAGGGCAAGCGGTGTCACACATATGAGGTGGTCATCGAGCTGATGCGCCGCGGAGAGTTGCACGTCGACGGTCTCATCACCCATCGTTTCCCCTTATCTGAATGGAAACGGGCAGTTGCCACGGCGCGGGATAAACGTACAGGTTCCATCAAGGTTGTGATCACTGTCGACGGCTGATGCGGGCACTTGTGATCGGGGCAACGGGGTTCATCGGCGGTGCCATCGCACGTGCGGCAGTGGAACATGGCTGGCAGGTTCGTGGCACCCGACGCGCGGCGCAGCACCAAGGCGCCATCGCCGACCTGGCGGCACAAGGACAGCTCACGTGGTGCTACGCCGACCTGAACGATCCCGACTCGCTTGTGGAGGCGATGACGGGTTGTCAGGTGGTCTTTCACGCAGCGGGCTATTATCCACGCTCCAGCCGCCACGCGACTGCCCAGATCGCACTAGCACACACCCAGATGGAGAATGTCCTTCAGGCGTTTCGTCGTGCCAAACCTGACCTCTTGATTTACACCAGCTCGCTGAGCACCATCGGCCGACCGAATGAACCTGGCCGGCTGGCCGATGAACGCGATGTCTATCGGCTGAATCATTTGCCGATCTGCTATTTCAACGTCAAAATCACTATGGAAACCCTGGCCCTGTCCTCCGGGTTGCCGGTCGTGGTGCTGTGTCCGACGGCCGTATTCGGGCCAGGCGACGTCAAGCCGACGAGTGGAAAGTTGTTCTTGATGGCGGCTAGGGGATGGCTTTTCTTTTACCCAGATGGTGTCCAGGACGTCGTGGATGTGCGTGATGTCGCAGCATCCCACGTGCGCGCTGTCGCAAGGGGGCAGGTGGGACAACGCTATATCTTGGGCGGTGAGACGATGACCTATCGGCAGATGCTCACTGTCATCGCCCGTGTGGCAGGACAGCGTCCGCCCTGGCTGCGTGTGCCCTCTTCTGTGGTAGCGCTGCTGGGACGCTGGGCCGCGTGGTGGGGCATCTTAGGCGGTGACCT
>JANXAX010000188.1 GCA_025062175.1 Anaerolineae bacterium
AGGCGCTCCAGGTTGGCGAGGGCAATTTCGCACTGCCGTTCGAATACGCGATAGACGTAGTCCCGGCGCGTGACCGTGCTGATGTACCACTCCTCGACGTCGCGGATGCCGCGCGGATGCTTCAACCACGGTGCCGGCACCAACGCGATATCCCCGAAGCTGGTGCCGCCGAAGTTGGCCACGATCGCCTTATCAGTCTCCCGGTACAGCCGGTCGGCCTCAGCGGCGAAATACGCCAGGTCCTCGTCCGAGATGGGACCGAACTCTTCCAGGTTGTCTTCCACGTTTAGCTTGGATTCATCGAGAGGAGGTTGGCGGATGATGGCGTCGAAGTACCAACCGCCGCGCGGCATGCGCCCGCTCGGCGGGACGGATTTGTCGCCTTCCGGATACATCAGGATATCGCCGTTGGGTTCTGGGTCAGTGTTGAATCCCTCAGGCACTAGCACCGGGGTGCCGTCGAAAGTGGTCCAGGGCTTCCAGTTTTCGTTGCGGAACCCGAAGAGGGTTTTGGGGCTGCCCAGCGGGACCACGTCCACGCCAAGCGCCTCAATCAAATCGGGCTTGATCTCACCCAACATCTGGAAGGGTTCGATCACCTTGACCGGCGTGCCTGGAGCATCCAGACCCAGTGCCTGGCGCAAGCGATAGACCGCGCTCACATGCATTCCTGTAACTGGGGTACTTCCCAGATCGAGGGGAACTCGGTCCGGCTCGCGATGCTCTAACGCTATGCGGATGCGTTCTCTGGAGGTGATCATCTTTGAAGACCTTTCCTTATTTTATTCGGCCACTTTTGCTGCGCGCTGACTTGTGCTCTGAAAAGGCACCAGCATCCAACAAAAGTATAACATTTCCGCGCGATAAAAGCAAATGGAATAATTGATACAGTTCATCAATTATTGTAGGGCTGCGTGATTCTATCGCAGAGGATGAGGATACTTGGACAGCCCGGACACAGCCGGGTATAATCACCCGTGCCAACGAGGCACAAGGAGACCGAGCGATGCGTTGCAAGTTTCTACACCTGTCAGACGTCCACCTCGGCTACCAGCAGTACAACCTTAAAGAACGTTTCAACGATTTCGGCCGCGCGTTTGAATATATTGTCCAGCGAGCCATCGAAGAGCAAGTGGATTTCGTGCTGCTCGCCGGCGACCTGTTCCACAAACGATCGATCGATCCCCCCACCTTGCTGCAGGCGGTCATGCCGCTGGAAATGCTGAAAGAGAAAGGCATCCCGGTGCTGGCGATCGAGGGCAACCACGACCGCCCGCACTATCAAGAGGTCATCTCCTGGATGGACTTTTTAACCGATCGCGGCTATCTGATCGCGCTGCGTCCCTCCTTTGAGAGCGGGAAGGCGATCTTAAAAGAATGGGATGGCTTTTGCGGAGCTTACGTGGACTTGAGATCGCGCCGCGATCCCAAGGGGATGGTGCGCGTCTATGGCGTGCCTTATTATGGTGCGGCCACGAAACAGGTGATCCCGACGCTCCGAGACGCGCTGAACGAGATGGATCACCGCGGGGTGGACTATGTGATTATGATGTTGCATGCTGGCCCGGATGACGTATTGCCGCACTACCTTGCCACTGTGCCACAAAGTGTGCTGACACCGCTGCGCGAATTTGTGCACTATCTGGCCCTGGGGCACATCCACAAACCCTACGAGCGCGAAAACTGGATGTTCAACCCGGGCTCTCCGGAGACATGCAGCAGCGAAGAGGTGGCATGGCCGGAGCGCGGCTTCTATCTGGTCGAGGTGGACACCGCTGCACAGCCCATCCACCGCGCACGCCGCATACAAAATCCGCGCCGGCCATTTGTCCAGGTGCCGATCAACGTGGAATTGTTTCAGGAGCTGCAAGAGCTCTACGTGTCCATTCCCGCTAAGCTGGGGGAGCACATCAGAGGTCCAGATGCTGCCCAACCAGTGGTCGAGGTCGTCCTGGAGGGCATCTGGCCGTTCGCCAGCGAGCGCGTCGATGTCGAGCGCATCCGTTCCATCGTCGCCCAGCAGGTCGAACCGTTGGTCGTGCGCGTCACCAATCGCACCGTCGCACGTGGGACGTCCGATCCAGATGGGGACAACTTATCGCACGCAGAGCTGGAGCGACGCGTGTTTCAGCACCTCTTCGAGCAGGATGTGCGTTATGCGTTCCATGCTGCGCAATGGGCGCAACTGGCCATCGAGATCAAACGGATGGTGCTGGAGGAGTCCTCGCCGCAAAGCATCGTGGAGCATCTGCAGCACTATATGGAAGAACAGCAGCTGAATGTTTCAGACCTATAGGGGATTATTATTGTGTTAATCGTACGCGTTGAGCTGCAAAACGTGAAGAGCTATCGCGATCAAATCGTCGAGTTTGCAGCCGGCACCAATGCCATCTATGGCGAGAACGGCGCCGGCAAGAGCACCTTGCTCGAGGCGATCGGCTTTGCTCTCTTTAACCACCCACCTTCGCGCCAATCCGATTTCGTGCGCCAGGGACAGCAGAGCGGCTGTGTCACTGTGCACTTCGTCTCGGGCAAGGACGCGCGCACGTATCAGGTGGCGCGCCGTTTCGGCAATAGCGCGGAGTACTTCGTCTACGACCCCGAGCTCAAGCTCAAAATTGCCAGCGGGCGTAAGGACGTGCTGGACTGGCTCAAGGAACACTTGGGACTCGAAGGGACTGCCGACCCGGCGGTGCTCTTCCGCGATGCCATCGGGGTGCCGCAGGGGTTGCTCACGAGCGCTTTCCTGCAGGCCCCCTCAGAGCGCAAGCCCACCTTCGACCGCCTGCTGCAGGTGGACGACTTTGAAAAAGTGTATCAAGAGCTGCGCGAGACGCGCAATTATCTCAAAGACCGCCTGGCTCGGGTGCAGGCGCGCATCGCCGCGCTAGAAGAACGGGTGCGGCGCTTGCCGGAGCTCCAACAACAGTTGGACGCACTGGTAAGCAAGATTTCTGAGGTCGAGAAGCGTCTGGAAGAGATCGGCATCCGATTAGAGCACGTGACAGCACGACGGGACGAGTTGGAAGACCTCAAACAACAACTGGACGATCTCGAACTAAAGATCGAAAAGCTTGAGATCCAATTGAAGAAGGTAAGAGAGCAGCTGAAGGACGCAGAGGAAGAGCTTCAGAAGTCAGAGGAAGCCGCTCGAATCGTCGAGGAGTGCCGTGCGGATTATGAAGCGTATTGCAAAGCCAAGGATGAACTCGACCGTCAGGAGGGGATGCGCAAGATACGTGACCAGCTGCTTGAAACCGAGCGCGGGCTGAAAAATCAGATCGAGCGGAATCAGGATAGAGCGGAGCGGTTGGAAACAGAATTGCGGGAGGCAGAAAGGGCAACAGAGGAGATGGAAAGGCTACAGCCCCTCGTCGTCCGCCAGGAGCAGCTGGAACGTGAGCTACACGAGCTGCACGAGGGTGCGTGCGAGCTCGCCCTCGCGCAACGGCAGCTGCAGAAGCTGCGTGACAGCATCCAGGAGAACTGGAAACGTCTGAAGGCCGTGCGTGAAGGGCTGGAAGAGGCAAGAAAAACAGAGGGTAATTTGCGGCAAACCGAAGAGGAGCTGAGACGAGTGCGCGCCGCCAAAAGCGCTGCAGAGCAGCAACAAGGTGTCTTGCAGGCCGAGATAGAACGCTTGAAAAAACAGACCACCGCCCTGGAGACAGCCGAATCGACCATCTGCCCGATGTGTGAACAGCCGCTCTCTGCGAGCCGCCGGGACGAACTGTTGGCGCGCAACCACGCTCAGCTCGAGAAGACGTGCACCGAATATCAAAGGCTAAGCCAGCAAGTCACAGAGTGGTCCGAGCAGATCCAACAATGCGAGGAGCGCCTTGCTGCGCTCAGATCACAGTTGCGCCAGCTGCCGAATGAGAGGGGGCGCGTGGAGCAGATCAAGCAGCTGGTTCAATTGCGGGCCGAGAGGGCACAATCGCGTCAAAACGTGGCAAAGTTAGAGAAAGTGCCCATGCACCTTCAAGCGCTTGAGGATGAGCTGAAGGGGCTGGGCGACCCGCGCGCGGAGTATCAGCGCCTGTCCGGCATCGCCCAAAAACGCACCGCTATCGCTTGCGAACTCGCGTCGGTACAACAGGAGATCGCGCGCTTGCAGGAGGAGCTGGACCGCGTCGAAAAAAAATTATTGCCTTACGCCGACCTCGACGCCGTCATAGCGCGGCTGCTTGCGGAGATGGCCACCCGAGAACCGAATTATCGGCGCTTTCTGGAGCATAAATCCCTGGCTGATATGTTGCCAGAACGGCGGGACAGGGCAGAACACCTCAGGCAGGAACTTCAGAACCTGGAGGCACAGCGCAGACAAGCCTTCGAAGAGCGTGACCAAGTGGCCGGCGCGTTCGACGCGAATGCGCTAGAAGCCCTGCGTGCCGAAGAGGAGCGCCTCAAAGACGAACGCTCCCGGCTGGAAGGCGAACTGAAGATGCTGACAAAGCAATTGAAACAAGTCGAAGACGAAATAAAGGAAATTGAAGGTGCCAGGGAAGAGTTGCAGCGCGCGCAAGAGGAGCTCAAACAGATCGAGCGCACCGACCGGGTGATCGAGTTCATGCGCAACGTCATCCGTAGTGCGGGTCCGCGAATGGTGCGCGTAGTCGCTGCGCGCGTCTCGGCAGCGGCGACGCGCATCTTTCGCGAGATCATGGCCGACCCCACCTTGCGCCTGCAATGGAAAGAGGATTACGGCATCGTGCTAGAGGTGGACGGCCGCGAACGCACTTTCGAGCAATTGTCAGGTGGCGAACAGATGGCCGCCGCACTCGCCGTGCGGCTGGCGTTGTTGCGCGAGCTCTCAGAGGTGGACGTCGCTTTCTTCGACGAGCCCACCTCGAATCTGGACAGCACGCGACGGGAAAACCTGGCCACCCAGATCGCTGCCATCCGCCACACCGGTCTGTCCCAACTCTTTATCATCAGTCACGACGATACCTTCCGAGAAGTGACCGACCACGTGGTCCACGTGCGCAAGGAGCGTGGCGAGAGCATCGTAGAAACGCTGTAATGGAAGGTAAGCCACGTGAACGAAAAGAATTCCTCAACCACGCTGTCGCGTTTCTTGTCACAACGCTCGTCGCTGACCACGTGTATGATCGTGACCCTGGTCACCATCTCGTTCTCCATCGGCGGCCTGTTGGGCGGCATCGTCGGGGGCGGACTGGTCTTATGGGCGAGTGGCCTGCCGCTGAACACGATGCCGACACAATTGGACAGGGTCGATCCACCTCTGTGTGAATGTGAGACGGCAGTTTCCGAAGCCGCCCTTGCCTCTCCTACTCCGACCGCGACCGAGACCCCCACGCCGACCCTCACCTTGATCCCCCCCCCCCCCCCCCCCCCCGCAACCGCGGCCCCCACCCGCGCGGGTAGTGGCGCGCCGGGGTTGGCGGCGGTTTTGTCCAATGTGTAACCCCCGCCCGCCCCC
>JANXAX010000189.1 GCA_025062175.1 Anaerolineae bacterium
TCCGGTCGCCCATCGTCATCGCCTCGACCTGGTCGTGGGTCACGTAAATGGTGGTCGTGCCCAGGTTGCGCTGCAGGTGGATGATCTCGCGACGCATCTGCACGCGCAGCTTGGCATCCAGATTGCTAAGCGGCTCGTCCATCAGGTACAGTTTGGGATTGCGCACGATGGCGCGTCCCAGCGCCACGCGCTGCCGCTCGCCGCCAGACAGCTGGCGCGGCCAGCGGTCCAGCAGGTGCTGCACGCCCAACATACGTGCCACCGCGTTGACCCGCTCCTCGATCTCCGCTTTTGGCCGCTTGCGCAGGCGCAGCGGATAAGCGATGTTGTCGAAGACCTTGTAGTGCGGATACAAGGCGTAGTTCTGAAATACCATCGCAATGTCACGATGACGCGGCGCCAGGTTGTTCACGCGCACACCATCAATGAAAATGTCACCCGAAGTGACCGTCTCCAGGCCGCCGATCATGCGCAGCGTGGTCGTCTTGCCGCAGCCAGACGGGCCGACGAAGACCATGAACTCGCCATCTTGGATCTCCACGTTGACGTGGTCGACCGCGACCGTCGCGCCAAAGCGCTTAACCAGTTGCCTACACACCACAACACTCATACGACGTGTCTTTCCCTCCTCCACATCACTTCTCAGAGATGGCCAGCATCCCGCGTGTGAGCTTGTCCTGCACCGTCATAAAGAGCGCCACGGCCACAACGGTGGCCAAGAGCGAACCAGTCATGAGATGATGCCACTGGATTTGGAAGCGCGAGATAAAGCGGAAGAGCCCCACAGTAAGCGGCATCATCTCTTCATTGCTGATAAAGGTGAGCGAGAACAGAAATTCGTTCCAACCATCCATGAAGGCGAACACCCCCACCGCGACTAGCCCGGGCCATGATAGCGGGAGCGTCATCTTGATCATGGCGCCCAGCCGCGAGTCGCCGTCCATCATCGCCGCTTCCTCGATCTCCGGCGGTATGGCGGAGAAGTAGCCCACCAGCAACCAGATGCAGAAGGCCAGGCTAAAGGAGGCCGCCGTTGCGGCCACCACTGCCAGGTTGTTGAGCAGTCCCAACGCGACCACCACGCGGAACACCCCTAACACCACCACAATAGCCGGGAACATCTGCGTTACCAGGAGGAAAATCAGGTAGGGTTGCCGTCCGGCGAAACGAAAACGTGCCAGGGCGTACGCCGCTGGCACACCCAGCACCATAATCAGGAACGTTTCGCCCACCCCCAGCAAGAAACTGTTGCGAAAATGGGCCGCCAGGGGGATGATGTTCCACACTTCGCGATAGTTCTCCAGCGTAGCATTACGCGGGATGAACGTCGGTGGTATCTGGCTCACCTCTTCCAGCGTCTTGAACGAAGTGGAGACCATCACAATAAAGGGAAAGACCAGGATCAACAGCATCGGAATGCCATAGAGAACCAGGGACAACCATTTGAACCATTGGATACGTTGCATGGTCATCCTTCCTCACTACGCAACACGCGGGTGTATACCACGCTGAAAATGAGCAGAAACACGAACGTGGCAAACGCCAGCGCATAACCCTCGCCAAAGCTCAACGAGCGAAAGGCCAATTTGTATAAATAAGTGACCGAGTTGTCGGTGCGGAAGAAGGGATTACCCTGTGTCATCGGCCAGATGACGTTGAAAGAGCGGAAAGCCCAGATGATCGAGAGAAGCGTCACGATGGTGGTGATGCGCTTCAGCTGCGGCAAGGTCATATCCCAGAACTCGTGCCAGGCGTTCGCGCCGTCCATCTTGGCAGCGTCATAAATATGAGGCGGGATGGACTGCAATCCGGCCAAAAACATAATCGTCATAAAGGGGATGGAAGACCACACTTCCACGAAGATGACACAGATGAACGCCAACACTGGATCGCTGAGCCAAGCAATGCGTGCCTGGGTGATGTTCAGCGTGTTCAACACATAGTTCAGCGCGCCTAATTGATCGTGGAAAATCCAACGCCACGTCATAGCAGATATGGCAAGCGGCGCGGCCCACGGCATCAACAGCAGTGCGCGCGCCAGGGCTGCCCCAGGGAAGCGCTGGTTGAGGATGAGCGCCAAGGGAAGCGACAGCACCACTGTGAGCGCCACCGAACCAAAGACAAAGATGGCCGTTTGGATGGTGATGTTCAGGATATACCGGTCACGGACCAGCTCGCGAAAGTTGAGCAACGCCCCAAACTCGACAGCACGCCCTACTGTATCGGTCTTCGAGAAGGCACCGATGATTGTGCTAGCGAGCGGGTAGATGACCAACGCAATGAAACATAGAATGCTGGGGATGAGGAGAAGGTAAGGAAAATGGTTTTCTTTCAGCTCGCGCGCGATGCTCCGCCAGATGTTCCCACGCGCAGACAATGCTGGGTCGGATACGATCTCTTCTGCTATCGCTGTCATTACACCCCCTAGTTCCCGTACTTGGATATCCTAACCAGTGAGCGCGGAGACGAATACATCTCCGCGCTCTCAGACTCGGGCTCACGTTTGGGAGCTCGGTGTCGCTTTAGAAGCCATTGGCCGCGTCGATCATCGCTGCGCTGGTCTTGCAAGCTTCTTCTGCGGTGATCTCGCCAGCCACCGCGCGCGCCACCTCCACTTCGAAGCCCAGCTGCAACGTCTGGTAGTAGGTCTCCGGCCATGGCGTCTCGTAGACGTTGTGCGCCGTCTCCAGCGACTTCACAAAGAACTTCTCGATATCGCTGACGGCGTACTCCGGATCCATGCCCACGTCGATGCGCTCGGGGATGACGCCGCGCTGCTTGGCGAAGGCCAACCGATTCTCTTTGTTAAACAGGAATTCCAGCACCTTAGCGGCGTGCTTGGGGTACTTGGTCTGCTTGAAGATGATCATCGCGTCGGGCCAGAAGCCGGTCGCCGGTTTCATGCCGGCCTTCTTCACCGGCGGCATCGTCAGGCCATAGACCAAGTCCGGCGCGTTCTTCTTAAGCAAGGTGGGGAACCAGCAACCAGTGATCAGCATGGAGAGCTTACCGGCGTAGAAGAGCGGTTGCAGCTCCTCATCGCGGCCGGCAGTGGTGTAGTCCTCGTTAGTGATCTTGTACTTCTGGGTCAGGTCGACACACCACTGCGTGGCTTCGATGGCCTCCGGCTCGGCCAGGCGTGAACGTCCGTCTTCCTTCCAGATGCTCAGGTTGCCATCGCCGCCGATTACACCAAACCAAGCATACCACCAGTAATCCAAGGCATCCGACTTGGCCGAGAAGGTCTGGCCATATCCGATCATGTCGGGTGGGTTGTGCAGCGCCTTGCCGGCGGCGATCACGTCATCCCAGGTCTCGGGCGGGTTCAGGCCTTTGGCGTCGAAGAGATCCTTGCGATAGAACATTGCCCGCGGGTCGAGGAAGTAGGGCATGCCCACCAGCTGCCCCTTCTTGTTGGTGAACGCCTTGATGCTGGAAGGTTGGAAGTTGGCCAGGAATTCCTTGGACAAAAGGTCATCGAGCGGAAGCACCTCGCCGATGGCATCCCACTCGCCCAGCCATTGTGCGCTCACATTGCACAGATCTGGGGGATGTCCGCCGCTGATCTGGGTCACCAGAATGTCATGGCCCTGCCCCCAGCTCACCACTTCCAGCTTCAGCTCGATCTCGTCCTGGCTGGCGTTGAAGGCATCGACCACCGCCTGCGTGTCCGGCTTCATGTTCTCATCGTAGTCCATCACCATCAAGCGCAGGCTGACCTTCTCAGCAGAGGGAGGTGCCACGTTGGGGGCTTCGAACGTGTGTGACTGAGAAGCGGCAACGGGTGCAACGTAGGCTGCAGTCGCCAGCCCGGCGCCGGTAAGCGCCATCAGACGCAACATCTCACGCCGATTCATTTTTTGTGCTTTCATCACACCTCTCTCCTTCTTTGGACACACCGTGAACCATCACTTGACCACAACACCAATAGGCAGCAAAATCCCTTGACAAAGGCGGACGAACCACCTCCTTTCACCATGGAATAAATCCCGCCCTTAGTATAACAGATTTATCGTAGTTGTGTCAATAGAATATGCGTGTTTTCGTAAATCAAATCCTCGGCGTGTTCAACGAACGGCGCCCCAGAGGCCACATCCGTGGCATAGCCGCCTTCGGCGCTCGCCTTCGCCGTCGCGATATAACCGAGGTAGCCATTTGCCAGCGCGATGATGTGCAGTTGCAGCTCGGGCGCAAGCGTCTTCATGCGCCGCCCGATCTCGGTGAACGGTTCGCCCGGGATGGCGACGAAAACTGCTTTGCCGAGGCGCAGGCCCACCAGCTCGAACTCAGCACCAGGCTCCCGGCGGTTGACGTGCTTCAGGATGAACTCCGCCTTGATCTCGTCGGAGATGCCATCACGCAGAGTCATCGCTTGGCGCGGTCCGCGGGCGACGACCTCCTCCGCCCAAGCAACCAGCTCCGGCGCCACCTTACGATATGGCATCAAGAACGTGTGGCGAGCGCTGCGAATGATGGGTTGGCGCTCCATCTCCCGGATGCCGGTACAGACCTGCAGAACCGCGGTACCCAACGCCCGCCCGCGTCGTTCTACCCCGACGAAGTCGCGATCGACAAAGCCCTCGATATCGACACTACCCAGGGCGCCGTTGGTGAAGAGCGCGACGCCTCCCAAGGATCGCTCGATTATCTCGGCCGCATAGCCGGGAAAATCGGCGGTGATGGTGAAGTTATCACCGGGGAGCGAATTGGGATGACAAGCGTAGTTGAAGAGCACCGCAATCGTGTCACCGTCCAACGCGTCGATGCGCACCACCCCTACTTCTGGGTCGCCTTCTTCGGCAGGTCCTACGATCTGATCTGCCGGGAACTCCTCCCAATTCATCACGATGCGCCCGTCACGCGTCCACAGCCGTCGATACTGGCTGATGGTCGTCTCCGCGCCCCGACCGACTCCCAGCTGCGCTGGTTGCAGCTGCCCCGCTGCTTCCCGACTCACCCGTACCAGGCGCTCCGCCAGATCGCGCAGGTATTGCCGGTCGACCCGATCGACTGGATCGAAGGAGCCAAGCATTGTGGGGCCGGAGTGGGTATGGCTGCACGCGACCACCACACGCTCAAACGTGCTGCCGATCACCTCAGCGATACGCATCCGCACGTCGCGTGCATATGTAACGGTCATGCCGATCAAATCACACGTCACCAGGCAGATGCGTTCCGACCCATGTTCGATCACTAGGGCGCGGGCATACAGGGGGTCGTGGATGGCATTCGACGGCTGATCGCGCGGAATGCCCTCCAGCCAGCAACCCACTGGTGGAGTGATGTCCACCTTCGCTGCGCCGGCACGGAATCCGATCTCGCCGTTCACGTGTTCTTATCTCCTTTCATCCATCGTTCCTCAGGAGCTAGTCCTGTAGCTCCTCAGACTTCCCCACATCCACTAATCCATGTGCCCCATAC
>JANXAX010000018.1:0-6113 GCA_025062175.1 Anaerolineae bacterium
CCTGAAGAAAAGGTCGAAGGTAAGATCTACACCCTGGAACCGCGCGAGACGCTCTCCTTGGTAGCGGCGCGTGAGTTCGGCAATGTGCTAGCCTTTCCAGCAATTGTTTACTTCAACAACTTTGCCGCGCGCAAGAACCCGCAGCTGACGCTGATCAAGGACCCTAACGCGGTGAAAGAGGGAGATACTATCCTCATTCCGACTGCGGACCTAGTGAAGGCATATCTGGCGGGGGAGCGCATCGGCCCGGCCAAAGGGGATGCACCGCCGGATGATCCATGGGGTGTGGTCACCGTCGGGCCGGGTGAGCCAGTGCGCATCGGCTTTGCCGCGGCGCTGAGCGGCGCCGGCGTGGATGTGCTCGGCATCGACGAGAAGCGCGGCGCTGAGCTGGCTGTGGCCGACCGCCCGACCCTCGCCGGCCATCCCGTCGAGCTGGTGGCGGAAGATGACATGTGCTCCGGCGAGGGCGGCACCGCCGTGGCCAACAAATTCGTCGCCGACCCGACCATCGTCGCCGTGGTGGGCCATATGTGCTCCAGCGCTTCGATCCCGGCCTCGGACATCTATGAGCGCGCCGGGTACACCATGGTCTCGCCCAGCTCGACCGCGGTCGCCTTCACTGCGCGTGGCCTGCGCTCGGCCAACCGCGTCTGCTGGAACGATGCCATCCAAGGGCCCGCGGCGGCCAAGTTCGCATATGAGAAGCTAGGAGTGCGTAAGGTGGCCACGATCCACGACGGCAGCCCCTATGGCGAAGGATTGGTGAAAGCGTTCGCCGATGCGTTCAAAGAACTGGGTGGCGAAGTGGTCGCCCAAGAGGCGGTCTCGGTGGGGGACACCGATATGCGCCCGGTGTTGACCAAGATCGGCGTCAACAAGCCGGACCTGATCTACTTCGGCGGCTTCGTGGCCGAGGGCGCCTTCCTGGCTAGCCAGCGCGCCGACGTCGGTATGGAGAACGTCATCTTCATGGGCGCCGACGGCATCAAGGCCGAGGACTTCATCAAGTCGGCTGGCGCCGCGGCGGAGGGAGTTTACGCCAGTGCCGGTGATATGGCCACTGCTGGGCCGGGCGTTAACGCCTTCCTGGCTAAGTACGAGGCCACCTATGGCGAGAAGCCACCCGCACCCTTCCACCTGCACGCCTACGACGCGGTCAATGTGATCATGGACGCCATCTATCACTCGGCGGTGCAGGGGCCGGACGGTACGCTGTGGATCGGGCGGGAGGCGCTCAACCGCGCCATCCGCGCCACGACCGGCTATCAGGGGCTCTCCGGTGTGATCACCTGTCAGCCCAATGGCGACTGCGGCACCGGTAGCGTGGCCTTCTCGAAAGTGGTCAACGGCCAGTGGGTGCCGGCTGAGTAGCCCGTCGCGTCCGCTTAGCAGGTTTATGCCAATCTTTCACATGCTGATTCATCATCACGCCTTGGATCCCGATAGGGGCGGTCTCTCTGGCCGCCCCTATCCGAATGTTTTTGTCTAAGGCTTCTTTTTGGAGCGTAGGCGCATGGCAGTCGTCTCGCAGGAGGCACAGGTTCGTCGAGCAGCGACGATGCAGCTTTCGTTCAACCGCATTGTGCTCTGGGTAGTGGGATTGGGTGTGGCTGTGTTGGTGGTGTGGCGTATCGCTGGCACAGCCGCTCAGGGTTTGTACGGGCCAGATGTCTGGCTGATGCAAACCCTCAACGGCCTGGTGCAGGGTTCGATGTACGCCCTGGTTGCACTAGGATACACTATGGTGTACGGCATTCTGCTGATGATCAATTTCGCCCACGGCGAGATCTTTATGATCGGGGCGATGTCAGGCTACTTTGTGCTGAACGGCTTCCACCAGTCCGGCTTTCTGGCCACTAATCCGGTGCCGGCTTTGTTGATCACCTTCCTTGTCGGTATGGGTGTGCCGCCCATCGTAGGCGTCTTGTTGGAGCGCATCGCCTATCGACCGCTGCGACGTGCGCCACGCCTAGTGCCCTTGATCTGCGCGATCGGTGCTTCCTTTTTCCTTCAGCAAGCCGTGCGGCTGTTGTTCGGCATCCGTACTAAGGTCTATCCCACCGTCGCGGTGCTTTCCGGCGCGTGGACGGTTAGCGTGGGAGAACGCGAGGTGCGCATTCAACATATGAGTGTTCTCATTATTGTCATCACCATTATCCTGATGGTGGCTCTCTACTTACTGGTGCGCAAGACCAAGATCGGCAAAGCGATGCGCGCGGTAGCCGAGGACAAGGAAGCCGCTGCCCTGATGGGCATCGACGTCGATCGAGTGATCATGGTGACCTTTGCCATCGGCGCTATCCTGGCCGGCGCCGCGGGTGTGATGTGGGGTCTGTGGTATAAACAGGTGATCCACACGGTCGGTTTCATTCCAGGCATCAAAGCGTTTACCTCGGCCGTGTTGGGTGGCATCGGCAACATCCCTGGCGCGATGATGGGTGGATTGTTCCTCGGCCTGGTGGAGGCCATCGCCCCGACCGCACTGGACATCAGCACGCAGCTCAAGGATGTCATCTCGTTCGGTCTGTTGGTGATTGTGTTGATCTTCCGACCGTCCGGCATCCTGGGTGAAGTCTTGACTGGTAAGAAGGCCTAGGAGGACGCGCGCGTGAACTTGTTTGCCATCGTTCGTGTGGGCATCCGCAGCGGTCTCATCGTCGGCATAGTCGCCGTGTTCATCGTGCTGATCGGCATGGTGCAAACCTTCGCCAAACGTTATCTCACCGGCGACTTGACGCTCTCGATGGTGATTTTGCTGGCCTTTGGACTGGCCGCCGGCGCATTAGCGGCGCGCCAGGTGACCAAGAGCTCCCCACATTTGGGGCACAAGGTGCTGGCGGCAGGCATCTCTGGCCTGATCACCGGTGTTATGTTGGCCGCGCTATTGTTCGTGATCAGTCAGGTGTCCTTGCGCGATGTGCTGGTCAACGCCACGCCGGAGATGGTGACAGCGTTGTCTTTGGGACTGCCCTTGTCCAGTGCTGCCTTGACTCTGGTCGGGATGACGGTGGCCACAGCGGTTATCGCCGTACTCTATGGGCTGGCGCCACCTCGCCTGCGGCGTGCCCTGTTAGAGGGACTCATGGCGGTTATCCTGGTTGGGCTCTTCTGGGAGGCGATCATCGGCCTGGACGTCTCGCGCCTGGTGATGAAATTCCTGGGAGTGAAGGCGGGCAAGGTGCTCCCGCTGCCGGGTGCTATTGGCCTGTTGGTCGTGGTCGGTTTGGCGACCTATCTGTTGCGGGCGCGCCCACACCTGAACACGACACCGACACGTCCGAAGAGCAGCAGCGCCTGGCGTTATATTTCGCTGGTGCTCATCGCCGGCGCCCTGGCTGCGC
Organism: Anaerolineae bacterium; assembly: GCA_025062175.1. Classification (GTDB taxonomy): domain Bacteria; phylum Chloroflexota; class Anaerolineae; order 4572-78; family NAK82; genus NAK82. The sequence continues at coordinate 3,345 of JANXAX010000018.1, forward strand.
TCCCCTTCGCCGTGGGGCTGTTCTGGTCGCAGACGTTGACCACCATCGGGCTGTTCACGTTGATGGGTCTGGGCTTGAACATCGTGGTGGGCATGGCCGGTTTGCTGGATTTGGGCTATGTCGCTTTCTATGCCATCGGCGCCTACGCGCTGGCGCTCTTCAGCTCGCCCGCTTCCTCGCTTGGTTTGGGGTTGCCGTTCTGGGTTGCCTTGCCGATTGCCCTGATCTTCGCCGCCATCTCCGGCATCTTGCTTGGCATCCCTGTCCTACGGCTGCGCGGCGACTATCTGGCCATCGTCACCTTGGGATTCGGGGAGATCATCCGGGTGCTGGCGCTCTCGGACGTCTTGAAGCCCTACATCGGCGGACCACAGGGTATCATGGAGACCCCACCCCCTTATTTCTTTGGCATCCAGCTGAGCGATCCGCGCTATCTTTACTATCTCATCCTGGCCGCATGTCTGGTGGTGGTTTTCATCTCTTTGCGTCTTAACGACTCGCGCATCGGGCGGGCATGGATTGCCGTGCGCGAGGACGAGGACGTCGCCCAGGCGATGGGCATCAATTTGGTGGCAGCGAAGTTGATGGCCTTCGCTATTGGCGCGTCTTTCGCTGGCGTGGGAGGTGCCATCTTCGCCGCTCGCCAGGGCGCTATCTTTCCGATGGATTTCACCTTGTTCGTCTCGATCAATGTATTGTGTCTCATCATCATCGGTGGCATGGGGAGCATCCCTGGGGTGATCACCGGGGCCTTTTTCCTCATTGGTCTGCCCGAAGTGCTGCGCGAGGTGGACGAGTATCGCATCCTGGCCTACGGCGCCGGCTTGGTGATTATGATGTTGGTGCGGCCGGAAGGATTGCTCCCCTCAGCACGGCGGCGCTTGGAACTCCACGAGACCGAAGCAGAGGAGGGAGTGGCCTATGGCACCCGCTGAGGACGACGGCGCAGGCAAGCCGAAGGTGCTCCTGGAAGCCAGAGGAGTCACCAAACGCTTCGGTGGCTTGGTCGCGGTCAACAAGGTCGACTTTGTGTTGGAAAAAGGCATGATTGCCAGCATCATCGGCCCAAACGGCGCCGGCAAGACCACTTTCTTCAACTGTATCACTGGCTTCTACAAACCCGAGGAAGGGCAGATCCTGTTTGATGGAGAAGATTTAGTCGGACTGCGCCCCGACCGGATCACCGCACGCGGCATCGCGCGTACCTATCAGAACATCCGTCTCTTCAAGGAGATGACCGCGCTGGAGAACATCCTGGTGGGCATGCACCCCCGGCTGAAGTCGGGATTGTTCGGCGCCATCGTGCGTGACCCGGCCACAGTGCGCGAGGAACGCGAAGCGGTCGAGCGCGGCAAAGAACTGTTGCGCTTCGTGGGCCTGCGTGGCAAAGGGGACATCCTGGCCAAGAACCTGCCCTATGGCGACCAGCGCCGTCTGGAGGTTGCCCGCGCCCTGGCTAGCCAGCCCAAGCTGCTGCTCCTCGACGAGCCGACAGCAGGAATGAACCCAGCGGAGACCGAGGAGATGATGGACTTTATCCGCCGATTGCGCGACGATCTAGGGTTGACTGTGCTGTTGATTGAGCATGATATGCGTGTCGTGATGGGCATTTCGGACCGTGTCACTGTGTTGGATTACGGCGAAAAGATCGCCGAGGGCACACCCACCGAGATCCAGCGCAATCCAGCGGTGATCGAGGCCTACCTAGGGCGTGGAGGAGATGGCTATGGCCCTGCTTGAGGTCGACAACATCCACACCTATTACGGCAACATCCATGCATTGAAGGGCATCTCCATCATAGTGGACAAGGGCGAGATTGTTACCCTGGTAGGGGCCAACGGTGCCGGCAAGAGCACCACCCTCAACACGATCTGTGGCATCTTGAAACCTCGCCATGGTGAAATCCGACTGAACGGCGAGTCGCTGAACGCGCTCAAACCTCATGAGATCGTGGCCAAGGGCATCTCGCAGGCGCCGGAGGGACGGAGGATTTTCTCCCGACTGACAGTGATGGAAAACTTGGAGATGGGCGCCTACACGCGCTCCGACCGCCACGGAATCGCGCAAGATCTGGAGCGCGTCTTCAGTATCTTTCCGCGCCTGAAAGAACGCGCGCGCCAGGTGGGTGGTACGCTCTCTGGTGGCGAACAGCAGATGCTAGCCATTGCCCGTGCCCTAATGGCGCGCCCCCGCGTGCTCTTGCTCGACGAACCCTCGATGGGGCTGGCACCGATCCTAGTACAGGAAATCTTCTCCATCATCCGTGAAATCAACCAACAGGGCACTACCATCCTGTTGGTCGAGCAGAACGTCAACATGGCACTGCAAATCGCCCAACGCGGCTATGTTTTGGAGACTGGGCGCGTGGTGCTGCACGGATCCGCCAAAGAATTGCGCGAGAACCCCCAAGTGCGGGTGGCCTATCTCGGTGAAACGCAACCTCAGGCTCGGTGACCTGATGCCAACGAGACGGAAAGGGGGTGAGCACAGTATTCCCACAGTAGAACGCGATAGCCCGGCCTATCTCCAGCCAAGCGTCAGAGGTTCGATCTGAGCCGTTCTCTTGTTAAGGAGGAGATAAATCTTATGAAGAAAGGTAACCTCATATTCCTTTTAGCTGTGCTCCTGGCCTTCAGTCTGGTGGCGGTGCAGTGTCGACAGCCGGAGTCGTTCACCATTACTGCAGTGCCCACGCCGACAAAGGCCGCTGCCGAAACACCTACCAAGCCGACCGAAGCGGCTACTGAAGCTCCAGCTGCATTAGACGG